>JAGNMT010000317.1 GCA_017991025.1 Verrucomicrobiales bacterium | reverse complement strand
ATCGACTTCCTCATCGGTCGTGTTCTTTCCCGCAAATACCGGCATCAGGAAGGCGCTGAAAGCCAGAAGCGGGCGCTGGCTTTTGATCCGAATTTCCTTCCCGCCAAATTGCAACTCGCCCTCGACTACCTGCGTCTCGGTCAGGTGGAGTCCGCCTGGCCCCTCGCGAAGGAAGTAGCTGCGGCTGATCAGTATAACGTCCTCGCCTTCAACCTTGAGACGCTCGAAAAGGAGATCGCCAGTTTCACCTCGGTCAAGACCGACGACTTCATCATTCGCCTGCCCCCCGAAGAGGCGGAAATCTATGGCGGGCGGGTCGTGGAGCTACTCACCGAAGCGAAGAAGGTTCTCAGTGCGAAGTATGGTCTTGCGATCAACGAGCCAACTCTCGTGGAATTTTATCCGAATCAGCAGGATTTTGCGATCCGGACATTCGGAGCGCTCGGCGGGGAAGGCCTGCTCGGAGTCTGCTTTGGTTCTGTCGTGACAATGAACAGCCCGGGAAGTGCCACCGCCGGGAAGAACAACTGGGAAGCGACCCTGTGGCACGAGTACTGCCATGTCATCACCCTGACAGCGACAAAGAACAAGATGCCCCGCTGGCTCAGTGAAGGCATCTCCGTTTATGAGGAGAAACAGCGCCATCCGAACTGGGGACAGGAAATGTCACCCGCGTATCGACGCATGATTCTCGAAGAAAAGTCCCTCACGCCGATTCGGGACATGAGCCAGGCCTTTTTCCAGCCGGAGAGCGGAGAAGATCTCATGTTCGCCTACTACCAGTCCATGCTCGTGGTGGATTACATCGTCACGAATTTTGGGCTCGATTCGCTCCGGGCGATTCTGGCCGATCTCGCTACCGGGGTGCTCATCAATGATGCGCTCGAACGGCACACGAAGCCCCTCGACGAGTTGGAGAAAGAATTTGCGCTGAACACCATCAGGCTGGCGGAAGCATATGGATCGACCGTCGATTGGAAAATACCGGAGCCGGAGGAACTAAACACGCGCAGCAGTCTCGCCGTGGCCGCGTTCGTGAAGGCGAATCCCGCCAATTTTGAGGTTCGGCAAATTCTTACAGGCCAGCTTCTTGAAAAGGAGCAGTGGGATGCAGCGATCGAATCGGCTGACGCGCTCATAACGCTGCTTCCCGGATACGCCGGGGAGGGCAACGGCTACACCTTCAAGGCGCTCGCTTTTCGCGGGAAAAAAGACACGACAGGAGAGGCGACCGTTCTGGAAGAGCTTTCCTCTCACTCGGCCGAAGCGTTCAGTGCCTATACCCGTCTCATCGACGTGAATTTTGACGGGAAAAACTGGGACGGGGTCATTGCGAATGCCCGCCGCGGTCTTGCGATCAATCCCTTCAATCAAAGAATTCATTACTGCAACGGCTGCGCCCACGAAGCGAAGGCGGAATCGGGACTGGCCGTCAAATCCTTCGAAAATGCGCTGCGCCTTGATCCGGTGAATCCCTCGGAACTCCGCTTCCGGCTCGCGCGGCTGCTGAAGAGGGACGACGAAACAAAGGCCCGCCGCTACCTGCTAGATTCGCTCGCCGACTCGCCCCGGTATCGCGAGGCGCATGGATTGCTGTTGGAGATGGTCGAGGGGCCGAAGACGGAGCCTTTGCCGTCCGCGGCCGGATCGGTGAAGCCGTAGACTGATACGAATTACACGATTTACCTCGTGACCATGTAATAAAAGGGACGTAGCGTCAAATTCTCAGGACCACGTCAGCTATTTGGCCGTGAAACTACATTATTTATTAAAATTAACGAAATCATCTCTTGGCTCGTTGAGCCAGCATCCATTGGTAGAGCTCCTCATTGGAAAAGACCGGTACGATGATGTTTCCGTGATCACCCTCCGGATAAATTTTCAGGAGAGCATTGCCCCCCGCTTTGTTAATCGCCTCCACCAAAGCCTGATGGGACGCAAGCGGTACGATATCGTCCTTGGCCCCGTGGAAGGCCCGTATCGGCAACTGGGTAAGTTTCGGAGCCAGGGACAAGGGACCATGAGCACAAACCGTCACCAGGGCGGCGAAGCGCTCGGGCCGGCTCCCGGCGAATTCCCAGGCACCAGCGGCTCCCAGGCTCACTCCGGCGAGACAGACCCGGGTTTTGTCCACGGGGTACCGCTCAAGCAGTTCATCGAGGAATCGATTCAGTCCGTCGGCGGGCCAGGATCCGTCCGGCAACTGAGGACAGACCGTGATGAAAGGAAAATCGGCTCTCTCATCAAGGAACGAGGGAGGACCGTAGCGGTGGAGTTTTTTGAGATCGTTCCCACGTAAACTTCGACCGTGGAGAAAAATGAGCAGCGGCAGACCGGCTTCCGGGACCTCGGAAAGCTCGGGGATATAGAGCAGATAGCGCCACGGCATCGCCCCTGCCTCATCACTCGTCGAGACGGCCATCGCCTCAACGAGTTTCCCTCGCTCCGTTGCGGGCAGGGAAAAGGGCAGAATCATCGAGAGGAAGAGGCCCCCCACTGAACCCCGCCCCCACTGTGTGGCGCTCGTCTTCATCGTTCACCTTACAGGCCTTAGTCCGGGTGTGCTGAGTTTAGTATGTCAAGATCGGGGGCATTCTATTTGAATACTCAGAAAGCGACCGCTCGCTTCCGAACCACCCTTCTAAACGTCGCCGACGGGCCCCTGCAAGGCAAGGTCTTCAATAAAAACCACTGTTCAAATGTTGACATCTTTCAAAAATTCCTGAAAGTGTTCTCATGAACAAAAAAAGACTCCTAGTCAAGAATTTCAGTTTCATTTGGAATGGCTTTATCCATCTTTCGGATGGAAGCAAGTGGACGCTGGCAGATCCGGCGCGGGAGCACGACGTCACCTGGTGGCAGACTGGCGATGTGGTAAAGCTGGATTGCCGGCGCGGCACGCAACTTCTCCGCAATATCTCCCGCGACGAATCAGTCCCCGTTGTTTCCGCTTCGGAGAGATTCCTTGAGCTGGCGGCGTGACGTAGGGAAGGCGCAGGTCAAGACTTCACCTCGGCAAAACCGGGCATATCGAAGGGATTGGATTTCAGTTGAGAAAGCGAACCACGATTGTAGTTCCAGGTTGTGAGCAGCAAAAATTGAATCTTGGCTCCCGGAACAGATCCGGGGGGCAGGTCGGTTTTTGGACTTGAAAATCCAGCCATTTATTTAAATTCACGAACTCGCCCGCCTCCCTCCATGGCGCTAGGGTGCGGCGGGCGTGGAAGGGGAGTGAAGGCGATTTCAATCGATTAAAAGAACCCATGAGCGAACCCTCCCCTTCCAGACCGGAATCGCTCCGGGATCTCCTTCCTCCGCGAAATCGGTTTGGGGATATACTCGCGCTCCTCCGGCTAATCTATCTCGTGCTTCTTCCCCTTGCGGGCTGTGCCGTGATTCAGATCTCGGGATTCGCCATCGGACGGGGTTGGGGATTCGGCATCGCGATGGGTCTCTTCATCTACCACTACCTGCTCTGGGCCCTTTACGAAACGGAGCGGCTCAATGCCAAACTGCCGTCCAAGATCGGGCTTCAACTGGCTTCGCTTGTCATTGTCCTCCTCTTGGTGCAGGGGAACTGGCGGGACTGGCTTGTCGAACAAATGATTCTTGAGGCTGGTGCTTTCACTTTGACTGTCGCCATTCTCGTCGTCTTGAAAGCTTCAGAGGAAGGCCGCGAGGCACCGTGGTTTTTCGTCGTGTTTG
Organism: Verrucomicrobiales bacterium; assembly: GCA_017991025.1. GTDB lineage: Bacteria > Verrucomicrobiota > Verrucomicrobiia > Verrucomicrobiales > DEV007 > Arctic95D-9. The sequence continues at coordinate 1,488 of JAGNMT010000317.1, read as the reverse complement.
TTTTTCTCCTTCCGGCAGGAGCGATCCTCTATCGCATGGGCGCCTTCTGGTGGATGCGCCATGGGGATTCCCTCGACGGGTGGGATCTAGCATTCGTTGTGGCGGTGGCCCTCTCAACGACTGCCCATCTTGGAAGGTTGAAACCCTTCATCCTCGGTCACGATTCCCTGATGGAGCCTCTGTCCACAACTCCCCGACTCATTTTTACTGTCGTTTGGCTGATTCTCCTGCTCGTCGGAGCCATGGGGCTCGGCTGAAATTCTCCGTTTCGCCGAAATTTGGATGGGCGATTTGTGCGGGCCCGCCACCAGGGAATCGGAGCGAGGTTAGCCGGTGTGCTCTCCAGTGTCGTCTTCAGCGACTTCATTGGGTCGCGGTCCGTGAAACACATCGACGGGAAAGGGGTGCATGAAACTGGCGAGTCCGTAGCCTTTGCCCCAAACCTCGATTCGCCAAAGGATCGTGACCTTACCCACAGTGGAAGAGACCGGCGCGTCGGCAGGGAGCAAGTAGTCCCGGCGTTCATGCCAGGTCTGGCCGGGCAAAATGTGAAGGCGTTCGGCGGAAATCAGGTTTACGGTGGAAAGGATTCGCTCCTCCCTGCGATGGTCGCTGCGGCCGGCCTGGGCGTGCGGCAACGGCACTCGTGTGACCTCGATGCAGACCAAACTGGCGCGGAGGGATTTCAATTTTGCCGGCCCGGGCTGGATGAAGCAAAACGTCGATGCCTTCCCCGGTTCCAACGGTTCGGTCGAAACTTCGACGACCGTCTCTCCCACGTTTCGTGCTGCCCACTGCCGCACGAAAGCCGCAAGCAGAAGCAGCCCGAAAAGCGCAAACATCGCGCCGACCACCCACGGCACCCATTGATTTTTACCGGGGTCCTTTCCGGCCACAAAGGCGAACGCGGCGAACACCAGAAGAAGCACCGCCAGGAGGAGCGTGCAGCCCATCTGGGAATGGAAAGGAGTCTCACGGGTGAGCCGAACGGGTAGGATCGAAGGTGTCTCGGGAAGTGATAACATGGGGTCCAGCGGGGGGGCAGTCGACGTCGAACTTTATCCAAAACCCCTACCTTTGCACATGGGAATCGGCGATGGTAAAGGATTCGGAGGGCCTGTCCCGGCGAATTCTACTCTTCGCTTACCTCGTCGATCTCATTCCCACGATGCTGGCCTTTGTCATCGCTGCGGCCGTATCCCTCCTCCTCCTCGTCAGATATCTCGTCGGGGTGGCAGGTTTCCAATTCGCGCGCCTCGCGGCGATCGCGCAATTCGCCTATATGATCCTCTTACAGCTACAGCTTTTTCTTCGAGGGGCTGACGGGCATCACGATCACGGTGGGAGCCATCCTCACCCTCACTCTCCTCATGACCTTCACTGCGAAAACGGATTGGACCGAGGTGTTGCGGAGTTCGAAGAGCAAGGCGAAACCCGTAACCACCCCTCTGCAGCCGCCGGTTATTCCGGGGGAGCGTCTGCTTGAGG
>JAGNMT010000316.1 GCA_017991025.1 Verrucomicrobiales bacterium | reverse complement strand
GGCCGCAAAGCCTCCCCGCTACCTTGCCGTGATCTGGGTGGACGGGACGAACATTAATGAAGAATTAAAGAAGGCATTCCCTTAACCCGCCTAACAGGATGAGAAGAAAACAAGGATGGATCAACTGCTTTCTCGCCATGTTCACCATAGGCGCGGGACCTTTCGCGCTCGGCAATGGAGGAGGCTACAGTGGAGGCGGCGTCTCCGAAACGGGTGCGATCACCGGTTTTGAGCCGAGCGGCACCGGCACCGTGCAAATCGCTGAAGAAAATCTGGAGATCCTCTTGAAGCGGGATCAGGCAGTGGTGGAGGTGCGCTACCTCCTTAAGAATACCAAAGCCGCCAGTGCCACCGTCCGCTTCGGGTTTCCGGTCGAAGAACTGGACGAGCTCACCATGGACGAAGAGGAAATTGAGGCCGAAGGGAGTGCCCCCCAGTCGAAACGTAAGACGCTTGATTACTGCAACGACTATCGCGTGGAGTTTGATGGCAGGAAGGTGACGGCCACCTTCGAATTACAACCCGACGCGGAGCTCTCCGATCCCCGGCGCAAAGGGATCCGCGGATGGCTGGTTAGCGAGATTGTGGTGCCGGCCAGTGCTACGGTGCCACTGACTATTGGCTACCGTGCGGATTACCCCACCGACGAACTTTACGTCAGTGACGACGAACGTCATGCCGCCAGGATTTTCCAATACCGGCTCTCAACTGGTGGCGTCTGGGCAGGACCGATCAGCAAGGGCACCGTCACGGTGCGTCCAGACGATATCCCGCTGGGAGATATTCGGGTGCTTTCCCCGGCGGGGCGTTTTGAAAAAGCCGGTGACAGCTGGCAATGGTCTTTCACCGACCTCGAACCCACGCTCGATGACGATCTCAAGATCGAAGCTGCCCCCGCCTACCGGGTTTATGGCTACCGGACGATGAGTGGTTCCTATGGCAATGGCGAAGATGAGAAGCGAGTCGCTTTCATCGAGCGGGGGGAACGCTGGTCCGTCCGGCACGGCAATTTTTCAAAGATCACTGCCAGCAGCACGCTAGCCCCGCAGAAGGAGCATACCTACGATGTCAAAAATATCGCCGACGACGATTGGGGTACCGTATGGGCTGAGGGAGCAAAAGGTGATGGCAGTGGAGAATGGATCGAGGCCACCCTCGAAGTGCCGAAACCGCTGGAAGCAGTAGAAATCACAGGGGGTTACCAGAGCGATGAGACCCTGTTTGATGCGAACGCCCGACCGAAACGCGTTGAAATCATCCTCAACGACGACCATCACTTCGAAGCGACGCTGCCCGATGAGAAGGTCGCCACCACCATTCCCGTAACCGGCTACAGCAAGCCCGTCAAAACCGTGAAGGTGATCGTTAAGGCCGTATACCCCGGTAAGAAATGGGAGGATTGCGTGATCACCAGCCTGACGGTGACCACGCCGCTCGATAAGAAACCCAATGTGCACCCGGCACGTTAAGATCGCCTTTGCGATCACTCTTTTTGTCACCTTCCCCGCAATGGCGGGTGCGGCAGAGGCCGCGCCTATTCCGGTTTTTTTCGCCGACAACCATGCTGAAAGTTTTGGCTGGATCGCCAGAACCTTTCCCCTCGATACACCGCAGAGCCTCATCCTCGTCGACGCCCATTCCGATGCCTCGTCCGTCAATCATTCGGATGCGCTGCGCGAAGGATTGCGCCGGGTGCGGGATCGGGAAGAACGAACTAAAAAGATCACTGCATGGCTGGGATCCGGGCGGATTCAGGCCTTTAACTGGATCGAGCCGCTCATGCCGCAGCCGATTGATCGCGTGCTCTGGCTCGCAGCGCCGCACCTGGAATCAGCAGCGATTCAAGCCCTGAAGATCGAAGCGGTGGAGCAGGTTGACAGCCGGATTGAATTCGAAGCGCGATCCGCAGGCGCGCTCGGCGAACGATGGCAGGTGGTCGATCTCGACGGGTTCGGGAAAGTGCAGGCACCGGAACTGCCGGTCATCGCTTCCATTGACCTCGATTTTTTTCACGGGATGAGAGCGGACGAGGCGGAGGCGGCTTTCGCAAAGATCTGGAAACACCTCATGAGTCTGCCTCGTCTTTCGGGGATCAGCTTCGCGGTCTCCCGTCCGTGGCTCGCCGATGATGCCGAAGCCGAACGTCTCGTGCTCCTCGCTTTGACGGCGGCGAGTGATCTTGAAAATGCCGAAATTACCGTCGCCTACGATGATTCCACCGGCCCCGATCACTCGCTCAAGGCCGCAGAATTCCAGACAAAGAACGAGCAAATTCCGCGATTTGACTGGCATCACCCCGGCCCGGCCGTCGAGGCACGATTGGCGCTTCACCATAAAAACCCGATACGTCTTGTCGTGGATGACGCGGCAGTATCCGTCGACGGGATCTGGCGGATGGAATCCGGTTCCCCGGTTGTTGTTCGTGTCGTCTCGGAAAATATCTCCACGACCGGACGCACCCGATGGTCGCTCTTAGAGCCCGGCACAGCCACGGTCGACCTCCTGCCCGAGTCCGGTCTTGGAAAGAATTTTTCTCCTGAAAACACGGGACGCGCGGTCTGGCAGCGCCGACGTTCATTGGGGGAAAGCAAAGATGGTGCCTGGCGGCTCGACATTCCCGGGGGCACTGCAGGATGGGGCCGTTGGCGCGTGGAAGCCGAGGTGGAAACCGAAAATGGCTGGCAGCTGGCGACGTTGTGCGAGATCCGCGTGCAATCCGGCAGTGGATTTCGTCGCGCCTTGAGCGGTCAATTCCGCGCACCCTATGTCTTTGGCATCGGCCTTGTCCGGCAGGATGGGCTCACCGGTCCTGAGACAGGCATGGGATATGATTGTGCGAATTTTCTCATCGCGGCCTGGCGCGAGACCGGTCGCTGGTTGCCCTGGAGTGACCCCGGCGACTTGCAAAAACAACTCGTGACCGTGGCGGATGGAGTCACCGTGGATGACCCCGTACCGCTCGACCCCGGAGCCATCGAACACGGGGTTGTGATCGATTTCGGCGCGCATGTCGCGGCACTCTGGGAGGACATGCCTCCTGCGGGCATCCTCAACCGGGAGGACGTTCTGGCACATCATCTGGGCGGCTTCCCCGAATTAAAATCACTCGGCGAACTGGCAGCGACGAGAGGCACTTTTGCCGTTCGTAGACTCGGCGGGAAAGTGGCGGCTACGATCTGGTTCGGGGGCGACGTTGTACTCGCGACCGATGCGCCCGACCTTTCTGCATTCGCCGCAGCGCAGGGAGATCCCCTTGTGATTAATCTCGAGGGCGTCGGCGTCCGGGAGGCGAAGGCATTGCCGGGGCGCTATCGTTTTGTCTTTCCCGCCACCCACTTGCAAGCACTTCAAAAAGCCGGAGTCACTGCCGTTTCCCTCGCCAACAACCACGCCGGGGATGCCGGAGCGGCGGGATTTCAAGAATGTGTCGACGAGGCAACTGCAATCGGTCCCCGCATCGCCGGAGCCCGGAATACCGATGCCCCGCTGATCTGCAAATCTCCGACTATCACCCTGTTGGCGGCCAGCCTGTTCCCGTCGAATGAGACCGACGATTTCATCACCCTGCTCCCCCGCGACGCCGACATCATCGCGGAGAAAATCCGGACTCTGCGTGCGACGGACAGCTCGGTCGTCATCATGCTGCACGGCGGCGACGAGTATGCGCGTGAAGTCAATGACGAGCAAAGAAAGTGGGCGCGCTGGTGCGTCGATCAAGGCGCGGCGCTTGTCGTATTTTCCCACCCGCACGTCACCCAGCCCCTCGAAGCCTATCGCGGACGTCCCGTCGCGTTTTCGCTCGGGAATCTGGTTTATCCGCGGGCATTGCAGGGAGCCGACGATGGCGCATGGCTCCGGATCGACTTTTCCAAAGAGGGCAATGTTCTTGCTGCCGACCTGATTCCCTTGCCCTAAAGCCTACGCGATAATGCCTGCAATGTTCTGCAACGGCAGCGGTCCACGGTGTTATTCTACTGGTAATGAAATCCACTACTATCCTCATCCTCGGGGCCGCGCTTGCGGCGTTCACCTCCTCCGTTCGTGCTGATGCAACGATCACCCTCTCGGGTGTGCATAATTGCTGCAAGAGCTGCACCAAAGGCATCGAAGGGGCCATCACCAAAGCCGGTGCCACTGCGGTAGTCGACGACACCACGGTCACGATCACGGCAAAAAGCGAAGGCGAAGCGAAAAAGGCCGCAGAGGCTCTCGTCGCTGCCGGTTATTTTGGTGAGGGGGCGACAGCACCCGCCATTACCGATGCCAAGGTGAAAACAGCCACCGTCGGCGGAGTCCATCTCTGCTGCGGCAAGTGTGTCACAGCAGTGGAGAAAGCGATTAAGACCGTCCCCGGTGCCACTACCCATACTGCCACCAAAGGCGCGGAAAAATTCACCGTCGAAGGAGATTTCAGCACCAAAGAACTCGCCGCCGCGCTAAACAAAGCCGGCTTCAGCGGAAGCATTCAGTAAGCCGTCGTTCGTTTCTGGTTTCAACACTCACCAGCCTTCCGGGTCCCCCCGGAAGGCTTTTTTTTGAGCCGTCCCGAGACTTTCCCCTGCCCTCACCTCGCCGGCTTGACCTGCCAGGCTTCGTCGAAAAAGTCGGCCGCAGTGAGCGCGCCGGGAACCTTGTCGTTGGGGGACACCGTGACATCGATGAGAGCCCAGTCGGGCAGCTTGGGATTCTGCTGGGAATTGTTGCGATCGTCATTCTCCCGGAAAGTGGGCCCACTGTTTAAGACGAAATAGTGAGGAGTCGTTCCCGGGGCCCGGTCTTCGAGCGGATTCGGGTAGATCAGGACAGGCACATGCGTCGCCGCCGGGGCGGACTGAGAGCCCACGGCGACTTCCGTCCCGTCCCATTTCAGGGGTAGTTTTGGCAGGACTTTCGCGATGAGGGCATTCGAAGTCGCATCGCCCCAACAGACGAGGTGAAAACGTTTCATGTCTTCAGCGGTCACTTCCGAGGCATGCTTGACCCGCGCCTCTCCCCGGAAGACTTCACGCCAGCGGCGGAGGAAGTGAGCGAGCTCAAAGGTCACCCACTTGTCCACTTCGGGACTTTTGCAGGCACCGTCGGGAAGGACGACGAGGAAGGGATCCATGAACGCATCGTCCACCGGTCCCTGACATCCCGGCGTTTTGCGCGGGCCAGGTGTGGCGGCATAGAGATCGCCCGTGGCCACTGCCCATG
>JAGNMT010000315.1 GCA_017991025.1 Verrucomicrobiales bacterium | reverse complement strand
TCCCTCGTCGTTGTGGCTGAGGGCGCGACGACGCTGGGTGGCAGCCTTGTCGTCGAAAACGCCGGGACTGGTGGTGAGTATCGCCTCGGCGGGATCGGGGATCAGGTGTCCAATAAGCTCGCTGAACTGACGGGCAAAGAGACCCGGTGCACCCGACTGGGACACCTGCAGCGCGGCGGCAGTCCGACCTCGCTCGATCGGGTTCTTGGAATGCGTTTCGGAGTAAAAGCGGTTAAATTGATAGAAGAAAAGCGTTTTGGCCGTATGGTCAGCTACCAGCAGTATCACGTGGGGTCGGTGAAAATCGAAGATGCCGTACGTAAGCTGAACCTGGTCGATCCCGATGGCGAAGTCGTTGAAGCGGCCAAGGCCGTGGGGATTTGTTTCGGGGACTAGTAGAGCAACCGCCGGGCGCATTGGCAACTTTCAGTATGGATTCATTGTTAGAACTGTTGAAAAAAGAGGCACGTCTTTCCATCCGGGAGATGGCGGAGCGGCTTGGCCGGTCTGAGAGCGAAATTGAGGAGATGCTCACCTCTCTCAAGGGCAAAGGTGCCATTCTCGGCTTTCACGCCGTGGTGGATCCGGAGCAGGCGGGGGAACGTCAAGTCTCGGCGCTGATCGAGGTTAAATTGACTCCGGAACGGGATGGTGGATTTGATCGTCTCGCCCAGCGCATCGCCCGTTTTGATCAGGTCACTAGCTGTTATCTCATGAGCGGAGGTTACGATCTGGCGGTCATGGTGGAGGGCGACGACCTCCGCGAGGTGGCCCGCTTTGTCAGTGAAAAGCTCAGCACCCTGGACGGGGTGGTCTCCACGGCGACCCATTTCCAGCTCAAAGTCTACAAACAGAGTGGATTCCTCGCCACGGAATCCCATGGTGACGAGCGGCTCGCCGTCACTCCCTGACCCCTTTGCGGGTAGCCCCCGGACTTCATCAGGGAAGTTCTGACGGCTTCCCCATCCCGGCAAAATCCCCCATTCTATTCATGAAGTCATTGGAAGATCGTATTGCGAAGCACGTGAAAAGTATCCCGAGATCCGGTATCCGGGACTTTTTCGAACTGGTTCAGGGACGTGACGACGTCATTTCCCTCGGTGTCGGAGAGCCCGATTTTTCGGCGCCCTGGCACATTCGCGAGGCGGCGATTTTTTCTCTCGAAAAGGGGAACACCAGCTACACGTCCAATCTCGGCCTGCTTTCTTTGCGGCAGTGCATTGCGCAATATGTCGAAGGTCTCTTCAAAGTGTCCTACAATCCCGCGTCCGAGATCCTCGTCACCGTCGGTGTTTCCGAAGCGCTCGACCTCGTTTTTCGCGCGCTTCTCAATCCCGGGGATGAAGTGATCTATCACGAGCCCTGTTACGTGAGTTACAACCCCACGATTGCACTTGCCTACGGAGTGCCGGTGACGATTGAGACAAAAGTGGAGGACAACTTTGTCCTGAAGGCATCGGACGTGGAAGCGGCGATCACGGACAAAACGCGCATCATTCTCCTGAATTTCCCGACCAACCCGACAGGAGCAGTGGAGCCGGTCGAGGAGCTGGAAAAGATCGCCGCGCTCGCGATCAAGCACGATCTCATTGTCGTCACCGACGAAATCTACTGCGAGCTTCTTTACAGCGGTGCTTCGGGCATGGAGCCGGGACAGCACACCTCGATTGCGAGTTTTCCAGGTATGCGGGAGCGGACCGTCCTGCTCCACGGCTTTTCGAAGGCCTTTGCCATGACCGGTTTCCGTTTAGGGTACTCGTGCGCCCCGTCCGTGTTGACCGAGGCGATGATGAAGATCCACCAGTACTCGATGCTTTGTGCTCCCATCATGAGCCAGCAGGCAGCAATCGAGGCGCTCAAGAACGGAGCCGCCGAGGTGGAGCACATGCGTCGCGCCTATGCCCAGCGGCGGAATTTGATGCTGAGGCGTTTTGCGGAAATGGGGCTGCCGTGCTTTTCGCCGGGCGGGGCGTTCTATATGTTCCCCGATATCAGGAAATACGGCCTCACGAGCAAAGAGTTCGCGCTCCGCCTTCTCGAAGAGGAGAGTGTTGCGGTGGTGCCGGGCAGCGCCTTTGGTAAAGCCGGGGAGGGTTCCGTGCGGGCCTGTTACGCGACCGCCTATGACAAGATCGAGATCGCGCTCGACCGTATTGCCGCCTTTGTGAATCGTCTTTGATCCTCCACTGAACCCTATTGCATGGCCCAGGTTACCAAAGCTGTCGTTCTCGCCGCCGGGCGGGGCACCCGAATGAAGGAACTCACCGATGAGCTGCCCAAGCCCATGGTCGAGGTGAAGGGCACGCCCATTCTTGAATCCATCGTTCGGGGACTCGTCGCCAATGGCGTTCGTCAGATCCTGATCGTGGTCGGGTATCGTAAGGAGGTCATCACCGATTACTTCGGGGACGGCTCTGCCTTCGGCTGCGAAGTGAGTTACGTGGAGCAGATCGTTCAGGACGGCACCGGTCGGGTCGTGGAACTGGCGAAAGGCTTTGCCGGGCAGGATCCGTTTATCCTGAGCTACGGCGACATTCTCGTGCCGGCAGAGTCCTATGCGCCACTCGTGGATTTCACGAATGTGGACGGCAAGCTCACCGTGAAAATCGACGAGGATGTCCGTAAGGGCGGGGCGGTCTTTATCGAAGACGGACTCGTCACCAATCTCATTGAAAAGCCGAAGGACAACGAACCGACGAGTCCCTACTACAATGCGGGGATCTACGTGTTTTCTCCGGTGATCTTTGACTACACGGCTGAGTTGAAATTGTCGCCGCGGGGTGAGTACGAACTCACTGACGCGATCGCCGCCCAGGTGCGTGACGGTCTCCGGATCGAGGCCGTGGAACTCGCCGGAGACTGGGCCGACGTGAGAGACCCTGAGGTCCTTCGCGAATTGAACGAGGGGTGAGCCCGAGATGAAGCGCTGATCGCGTCACTGATCATCGAGGGCGAGAACTAGCAGGGCGATCACGGAGATGGAGTCAGTGATTTCGCCGCGGCGCACCATGGCGATCGCTTCGCGGAGCGGGAGACGTCGCAGTTGCAGAACTTCGGTTTCCTCGGGCGAGGCTTCCGCCTGAGTCAGGCCGCGGGCGACAAAAATCGTTGCGCGTTCGTCCGAGACGGAGTTTGAGAGCGCAATGTTGTCGAGGATCATCCGGTAGTCGCTGGCGATCAGGCCAGTCTCTTCGGCGAGTTCGCGTTTGGCCGCCTCGAGCGGAGACTCACCTTCAGGACAACCTCCCTCCGGGATCTCCCACTCGTAGGTATTTAGCGTGTAGCGGTACTGTCCGACCAGCCAGGTGTATCCTTCGTCATCGATGGGCACGACTCCGATTGCCCGATTTTTGAAATGCACGACCCCGTAGATTCCACTGCCTCCGCCGGGGGTCGTGACTTCGCTTTCACTGACGCGAATCCAGCGGTTTTCATAGACAGGGCGGGACTTGTGAGTGATCCAGGGGTTCTTGGGCGGGTCCATTGTGATGGGCTCCCGGGGAAGCCGCCGTTATCCTGCTTCAGATTCGCCGGATTTCCACTTGCCAGCGGGGCTGTTTTGCCCTTTAATTCCGCCCTTCGCAGCACGCGGATTGATAATTATGGGTAAACAGCACAATAAAGTGGAGAAACGCATCCGCCGCAAAAGTTACTTGAAGCGGAAGGCCGAGGCGGTGAAATCCCAGGTGGCTCTGAACAAGAAGCCAGCTTCTAAGAAAAAGGCACCGTCTAAGGTCGTCAAAGGAGCTGCCATTGAGGAGGAAGTGAATGCGGTCGCCGTTGCCGGAGAGGCTCCTGCGAAGAAAGCTCCTGCGAAAAAAGCCCCTGCGAAAAAGACAGCTGCTGCTGAAAAAGCGCCAGCCGCGAAAAAAGCTCCCGCCGCCAAGAAAGTGGCGAAAAAAGCAGAATCTCCCGCCGAGTCCGGTGACGAGGCTTGAAGGTGTTCATTTCTTTGAGGCAATGCATCCTTGAGGACCTTGTCTTGTAGTCATTTCTAGAATGGCGGCGCGTGATGAAAATTCCGTGCCGTCATTTTTGTTGGTAGACGGGAATAATATCATTCACGCCTGGCCTGAATTGTTGGACCTGCACCGTCGCGTTCCCGGTAGTGCCTATCTCGAACTAATCCGGCGTCTCGCCGACTTTCGCGACTTCTCAGACGAGCGCATTGTCGTCGTTTTTGACGGCAGAGCTTCAGCCACTACTGAGGAGCGACCGACGCCCGGGCTTCAGGTCATTTACACGAGCCAGAGCCAGACCGCCGATGATGTCATCGAGCGACTTACGACCAAATACGCGGGGCGCTATCGCATCACCGTCGCGACCGATGACCGGGCCGAGCAGGATCTCGTTGTCGCCGCCGGGGGAGAGGTCATTTCCGCCGAAGGCCTGCGGCAGCGTATCGAGGCGGGGAGACGGGATCTCAACGATTGGATAAAGCGGCATCGGAAGCGTTGAGGAGAGACGATCCTTGCATGGCTGCTCCCTTTGCCTTACCCTCTTCCGCATGAGTCCCCCTGCTCTGGAACGTCTCTGGACACGTCGCGCTTCGTCGCTGGCGAGGCGTGTTAATCTCGGTTGGTGGCTCGAGCGATTTAATGGCCTCGTCATTGCTTCCCTCATGCTCTTCGCCCTTACCGTTCTGGGGCTCAGGACTTTTCAAAAAACCGCGCTGTCGCTGACTTGGGTGGCCGCCAGCCTCGGGCTGCTCCTCGTCGTCATCGCGCTGGTCGCCTGGATCTTCAGCAAAAGGCGATTCATCGGGATGAACGAGGGACTCGTGCGACTCGACGACCGTCTCCATCTGAACAATCGCCTGATCTCCGCTTCGCGGCAGGTTGGCGGATGGCCCGAATATCCGGCTGAAAAATCGGGAGAGGCGGATTTTCGCTGGAGCCGGGCGCGGGCGCTGCCTCCGGGACTTCTGGCGATGGCCCTGGTCGCGGTCGCCTGGTTCGTGCCGATTCCGAAGTCGGCCCTGAACGATCAAGTCGCCCCGGTTGAACCCGGCGCGTGGGAGCAAATGGAGGACTGGCTCGCCACCCTTGAGGACGAGGAATTGATCGACGAGAGCACGATCGAGGAACTCGAAAACAAGATCGAGGAACTCCGCGAACAACCCGAAGAGGAATGGTTCAGCCATTCGAGCCTCGAGGCGACCGATACGCTGGTCGATTCCCTCGGAAAACAGCTTCGTGAT
>JAGNMT010000314.1 GCA_017991025.1 Verrucomicrobiales bacterium | reverse complement strand
ACTCCCTTTGCCACCCTGGCGCGACCCGGACTCGCCCTTTACGGAATTTCCCCGCTGCCGGAGGCACAGGTGAATCTGACACCGGTCATGAGCCTGAAGACACGCGTCACGCTCGTTCGCCGCATCAGACCGGGCACAGGCATCAGCTACGGCCGCACCTTTATCGCGGATCGGGAAATGACAGTTGCCACGCTTGCGGTAGGCTACGGCGACGGTTACTCACGCCACCTCTCCGGAAAGGGCACTGAAGTTCTCATCGCCGGTCAACGATGCCCAATCCTGGGACGTGTCACGATGGATCAGATCGTCGTCGACATCTCGCACCTAACTACTCCGGTAAAAAGTGGTGACGAAGTCGTCCTCATAGGCACTCAAGGGTCCGGGGAAATCACGGTGTCTGAGCTGGCTGCAAAGGCCGGCACCATCCCCTGGGAAATACTGACCGGCATCACCAACCGCGTCGCACGAGTCCACCTCTAAGTGCTTTACTTGGGCGGGGCTTCGTTGGCTTTTGGAGCTTCGAAAGAGAGCGCACCGCTCGTTTTCGTCTTGCGCCGATAAATCGTGCCGCCATTCGCGGCGTAGAGCCACGAATGCCCGGGCCCGGCGAAGCAGGTGCTCACCAGCGGCAGGGCCGGATTCGGTGTCGCAATGACCCCGCCGAGACGACCGGTCGGATCATACATCTGCAATCCGACTGCGGAGGTGACATAATAGCGGCCGTGAATATCCGTTGTCATGCCGTCGCCGCGCGCCACGTCGGGAGTTGCGCCCGGAGTCACCATCGTCATGTAGTTCCCGGGATAACCGAGCGTGCCGTCGGCCTCCACACGGAAGGTCCAGACAAATTTGCCGCCATGATCGGAAACCGCGAGAGTGCCCTGGTCACGGGAAAGGGTGATGCCGTTGGGCTTGCCGACGACCCCCTGACTCACGGTCGTCATTTTCCCCGCCGGATCGATGCGCCGGATCTCCGAGGTGGGTGTCATCGTGAAATAAAGACTACCGTCGTGGGTGACGACGAGATCGTTGGGCTTAACCCCGGAGGCAAGTTCCGTTTTCTGCCCTTCTTTCGAGAATACGACCACCTTTTGTTCTTTCGAGACGCAGGCGTAGAGACGTCCGTCCGCTCCCCACTTGAGTCCGCTGATGCCGGGAACGTCCTTGATAAATTCGCTGACCTTTCCCGCGAGATCAAGCTTGTAGACTGCATTACCGCTTTTCACGTCGGAGAAATAGAGATTGCCTTCCGCATCGGTTGAGAGACCGTCTGTGAATTCATAGCCCTCGGCGGCAACCTCCCAGCCGGAGCCCTCCACGAGAACCTGGCTGAGAGGCATGTCCTGGGCCGCCGAAAGGAGAAGGAAGGCGAAGCCAATCGCCGGAGTAAAGAGGGTCGCTTTCATCATGTGACAGGGTGTGGTCCGCTTAAGGTTGAGTCGTTTTCCAGTCTCGCCAGATCCAGCGCAGCGTCTCGGGGAAAATCGCACCGCCGTGACGTCCGCTATGTTTGCCGGTTCCGAGGACGAACTGGTAGTCATACTTGGCGAATTTCAATGCGGCGGCCATTTGCTGATTCGCGAGAGGCCAGTTCCCGTGAAGATTGTCGAGATCATTTTCACCATCCTGAAGAAAGACGCGGAGTGGTTTGGCCTCCGTTTTGCGAATCAAAGAGGGGTAAACGTGGCCGCCACGGATGTTGGTGAAACTACCGATGTGACTGATCACTTTGCGAAAGGCATCGGGTCGCTCCCAGGCGACAGTGAACGCAGCGATGCCGCCCGAGCTGTTACCACAAACAGCGCGACAGGCGGGATTGGCCGTAAGCTTATAGGTCTTACCGACCTCGGGCAGGATCTCCTCAATGACAAAACGCGCATTCTGGTCGCCGAGGGAATCGTATTCGAAACTCCGGTTTTTTCGCCCCTCCTGACCTTCCTTTGCCGGCGGAATAACGCCGGGATTGATAAAAATTCCGATGGTCACGGGCATTTCCCCCGCGTGGATAAGGTTGTCGAAGACGACGGGAGCACGGAAGGATCCCGTCTCACTCACAAATCCGCCCCCGTCAAAACAGACGATGACACTGGCGGGTTTCGAACCATCGTATTGGGCGGGCACGTATACCCAGTAATCACGCTCAGTCCCGGCGAAGACGGTACTTTTCCAGGTAGACTGGGTGACCTTGCCCTTCGGCACCCCCTCTTTGACCATCGCGTCAGGTCCGGGGACGTAATCTTCGTCGACAGCGAAAAGCAAAGGGTTGAGGAGACCGAGGCAGCTGAGAAGGAGCAGGGGGCGTTTCATGCAGAAGCAAATATACAGTTTCGCAGGGAACCTGATCATTATTCATCCGCACCGCAATCCCAGGTTTCGGGAAAATGAAACGGCATCGCGCCCTGAATCACTCATTCAGCGGAAGCCAAAATATCTGAACGACGGACTCTGGAAAGAAAACGCAAAACACCCGTTACCGGAAAATGCGCCTGAATAAGGATAGGAAAGGTCATGCGAGTATCGCAAGAGGGAGTGGCACGGGTCCGACGCTCCCGGAAAATAGAAATAAGGAAAAGGGGCAAAGGAACTGCGGTAGGCATAGATCCGGGGAGATTGATAAATCGGCGCAAAAGAAAACCCGGGGCCATTCTGCTGGACCTGCGGAGGCACTGCGACTGCTCCGTCGGGCTTATAATCGGAGCCATAACCAAAACGCGGTTTCGGCGTTTTCAGCTCGAGTTCCTGATTCTGGAGCGCCGGGATTACCGCCGGGACAGCACCCGGCGCCAATGTCGTGAGAGCGGGAACTCTCACGGCGGAGACAGTTCGGCCCTTTCCGAGATGCTTCATATTCCGTGAACCCTGCAGAACATAGCCCGAAGCCACTTTGCCGGTGCCGGACTGGATAAACTCCTCCACGACGATCTCAGCGGAAACCGGGCAAAGAACCGTGAAGAAAGCCGCCGCGACACCCCATATGATAGTCTTTCTCAACCTGGCCCCAACCTAGAGAATTTCCTCCGTTTGGTCAATCTTCCTTTTGCATTGGTTGCCCCGTCGGATGCACAACCCGGAACGGGCCCGATTTCCACTTGAGTTTGCCGCGCCAAGGGCCGACTGATTCCCTTACATCCTCTATCGTAATATGGCACTCGAAAAAATCACTTCCGTCTCCGGCAAAGGCGCTTACGTCCCCGGCTCTGATATCGACACGGACCGCATCATTCCGGCGCGCTTCATGAAGTGTGTCACCTTTGACGGTCTTGGCGAGTTTCTTTTCTACGACGTGCGCCATGAGGAAGATGGCACTTTGAAAAAACACCCGCTCAATGAGGATCGTTTTTCAGAGGCTAGCATTCTGATCTCGGGCATCAACTTCGGGTGCGGCAGTTCGCGGGAACATGCGCCTCAGGCAATCTGCAAGGCCGGGTTCCGCGCTGTCATCGCCCAGAGCTTTGCCGAGATTTTCTTCGGCAACTGCGCCACGCTCGGCGTTCCATGTGCCATCGCAACGGCGACCGATATAGACAAACTGGCCGCTGCCGTGAACGCCGACCCTTCCATGGAGATCGTCATTGATGTCGTTGCCCAACAAGTCACCTTTGGGGGTCAGACGATTCCGGTGACGATACCCAGCACCGCGCGTGACGCGTTTCTCTCCGGCCAGTGGGATCCGATTGGGGAACTCCTCGATGGAATGGATGCCATTGACGAGACGGCGGGAAAACTCGCCTATATGAGTCGCTGAGCCCTGAAATCATTCGATTTCCAGCCCGGGCCGCTTCGTTAGAAATCGTTGAGTTTCTTCAAT
This sequence comes from Verrucomicrobiales bacterium, assembly GCA_017991025.1. Taxonomy (GTDB): domain Bacteria; phylum Verrucomicrobiota; class Verrucomicrobiia; order Verrucomicrobiales; family DEV007; genus Arctic95D-9. The sequence goes on along the minus strand of JAGNMT010000314.1, from coordinate 1,398 downwards.
TCCTCATCGGCGGCACCGCGCATTTTATGAATGTCGACGTCTAGCTTTTTAAGACCTTCAAATGCGTTCATTTTCGGTCTTGGTTTTCCGTTCTCATCCAGGCCTGCATCAATGCCGAAATCGGTCCGCGGAAGCCAGTCGGGTCGCATGCCTTCAGGAAGGTAGTCAAGAATAGCCATGCCCGGTTCGAGCCAGGTAACCGCCTTGGTCCTCCATTCGAGTAGCTTTTCCTGGGGAGTCACGAAGAATACGACCATACTGGTCAATCCAAGACCCACGATCATCGAGAAGAACCGAACGACTCGCTTCTTCCATTTGGGCTGCCGTCCGCGGGCTCGTTCCATCGCAAAAAAATTCTTTGCGAACTCTTCGTCCTCCGCCTTGGTCCAGGGGGCCATCGGTCGGCCATCGCCGTCCAGAATGATTCTCTCCTTTTGCGGCTGTGGCACCGGCAGTCCATTGACGGGTTGGTCAGTCGAGACGAAAGCGACCTCTTCCTTCGTTGCGTCCTTCTCTACTTTCTGACGAAAAAGAATCTCGGCAAATCCTCCTCCCGCTCCAGCCGAGCCGGTCGCAAAAGGGGAGATACTGGCGTGATTCTCCATCGGTACTTTAGTCCCCCAGGAGGCATTGATCTCAGCGGAATCGTCCTCGTTCTTAAACATTGACGCAAACGGGATCTGGAAAGGGGTTGAATCAGCGAAGGGAGAGGGCTCCGGAAACGAGGTTGGCGGGGCGATGACTGCTTCCGGAAGGTCGTTCCGGTCAACGATGAGGTTTCCTGCTTCCCCGTTCGAAGACGATAGAGAAAACTCGGTTTTGATAGCGTCGGTGAACTCCGGCACCGCAGATGCCTTCCCTACCATTTCTCTTTCCGGAAAATTCCACATCGGGGAGTTAATCCCGAAACCCTCCACCGGAGCACTGACCGCTTTAGACATTGGCGGCGTTGCCGGAGTGGCAAACGGGGAAGCTGGCGGCAGTCCAGGGATTACCGCAATCTGTCCATTTTCCTCAAGAGCGGTGAGCGGAGCGTGACAATGAACACATTGTCCAGTCACGCCGAGATGTGACCTCTTGATGTTCAAATTGCCACCACATTGGGGACACTTGAGCCGGAGGGTTTCCTGCGTGATTTCGGACTTGATAGCTTCAGATATCGGTGAACTCATGGCATCAACGGAAAAACGTGTTGGGGGAAAAATAGCCGGTCAAGGTTCGATCGCACCAGTTAATGGCTCGACGCGTGCACTGGGGATTGGCGAAAGAGAGGGCAATTGCTGACCGACAGCCGCCGGGTTGAATTTTTGTTCCATGAAGGCCCGCGCGGCCTGCACATATTCATCCACCGGTAGCATGAACGAAGCCAAAGCAGCCCCCGATGCGAATCCGAGAATG
>JAGNMT010000313.1 GCA_017991025.1 Verrucomicrobiales bacterium | reverse complement strand
CGAGAGCGCGTAGCCAAAATGCTCTGCGCTGGCGGCGGTGACTTTCAGATTGAGAACTCGACCCTCTGGCTTCAGGACGACTTGATAATCGCCGGCCTTCAATCCGGTGAGTTTCAAGAGCCCCTGCTCGAACTTCGCAAGCTGGAAAACATCTTCCACAATCGTGCCGGCGCGTGTTTCAAACACCGCAAAATCAGTCCTCCCGAAAGGGTTGCCTGAGGTGGATAGAGGTATCTCGACAGGTTCCCCCACTCTCGCATGGATCGTTCCGTCATAGGAAACACGATCATGAGAGAGCTCCCAGTGCCGCTCCGGAAATTGATCGGGGCGGCAGGTGATCGCGGAGATACCGGGCATTGATCCGAGACCAATGCGCCCCCGGGCATCGGTCTTCAAAGTCACCCGAACAGGATTGACGAAATCGCGATGCAGGAAACTGAACTGAACCGGGCGCTCCGTCACCGGCTCCCCGGTCTTCCCCAACACTTGTATGACATATTCGTCTCCGAGACGGCTCAAATAGGAGTCCGCAACGACGTCCTGCGCGTCGACTCCGTTCACTTCAAAGGAGCGGGAAAAGCGCACCTCTGTATTTTCACCGGGACGTGAGATCGATGGAACCTCGCCCGTCAATTCAACCGTGACGGTGCGAAGTCGGCTCGGGACACGAAACACATGCGTCGACTCACGATCATCAAAGAGCGGAAACTCTTTTGCCTCACTGATCGAATCAATTCCATCGAGATCCCTCGTCGACACGGTTAGATGCGTCTTTTTTAGATTCGCCACACGCATGGGTTCGCCATTCAGACTGAGCGCCGGACGTATCGCGACCGTCGCTTCGGTTCCGGGGAGAAGCGTTTCCTGCTCGAGCAGAACCCCCGCATTGAAATTGTATTCCTCCCGTGGAAGTCCTATTTTCACGAGACTCGCAAAATCACCATCAGTGAGAATGACCGGGACTGCTCCCGCCTCCGAAAAGGGCAAAAGAATGAGTCCCTTTTCATCCGCCTCGTATCGTTTCCCGCCAAACCAGGCCGCAGGAGATTTCACCGGCGAATTGTCGTCATTCAACACGGTGAGCAGTTCCCCGCCGACCGTCGTCGTCGAGAGAGGTTCAAGCTTTCCCTTTCGAACGAGCGCTCGCGAACTGATCCCGTTTCCAATCAACTCGATCACCCAGATACCGCGCCTGCCCTTCAGAGAATCGAAGGAAAACGTTTCCGTTCGCCGACGAACCGGGGCATCGTCGTATTGGTAAAATTTTTCTTCATTTGCAACAAGACCGTCGAGATTGAGGTCCGTGTTGATCTCCTCGTTCCGGTCCCGATAAAAATTCAGGGCATTGATCTCATAGACCTTCACGATGAGTTCCCTGACGTTCTTCAAGGTCGCCGTCAAGACGACGTCATCAGTGGCGGCGAGATGCTCCTGATTTGCCGGGGAAAAGGCAATCTCGACCCTATCCTTCAACTGCTGGACCTCTACCGGGCTGAGCATGGAGAACCACTTCTCCGGATCTCCGATGCCGTTGAGCAATTTTGTTTCGGCGAAGACCTGCTTGAGAAAGGGCTCGAGGACGAAAGGCGAGAAGCGGCTGTAGCTCTCGTCTTCGATGAAAAAATGTTCGAAATATTCCCGCACAAGCGCCTGATCATTACCTATCGGCGGGAACCCCATGCTCCCCGTAAAATCCGCATTGAGATCGACCACAACTCCCCTCGTCTGCTGCTCGCGCAGATACTCCAACTTCATGTAGGGCATCACCCTCGGGAGTTCGAGGTACGCGGCAAATTCCTCTCTTGGGTATTCACCCCTCGCCCGGGCCTGCTCTAAACGTTGATAGAGGACGCAGGCCTTCTGAGCACCGAATGCGGGCGCCAGGGTCTGCACGTAGGCCCAGAGCCGGTCAAGGTAGGCTCGCCCTGCGGCGGGATTCCTCGCAAGGGACTCATCAGCGCTTGGTTGAAGGCGAAGGAGCCGGGCCTCTACAAAACGCGGGTCATTGACCAACTCGGGCCTCAGCCCGGCCAGTTCATCCAGTTGCGCCAGAGTGAGGCGTCGATGAATTTCAAACTCTCCGAAACCACCACTCTCGGGGGTTCGCAGGTCAGCAGCGATCAGACCGGGTAACTGTTCGTAGTCCGGGTAGTTGAGGCGACTCAGGAGATGCCGGCGGTGCGCCGGACTCATCTCGACCTGATTCCGCACCAGAAAGTCCAGCCCGGCATCACTGACCCCGCTGAGATCGGATTGTTGAAAGGCTTCGCGCTGAAACACCCCCCGGGTGATCTCTTCCGGCTTGAGACTCGTCGGGAAATCCGGTTTCGCATCGAGCTTCTGCTGTTGGTGGTCAAAGGAGAGCCCGAGTTCGCCCTTGAGATATTGCAATGTCTCTGCCGGGTTCGTGGCATACTTCAGAAGCGCCTGACGATGCTGAATCTCTCTCGCTTTCGGAGTCAATCCGTACCGTTTAACCCACGGTTCGAGCAGAGCATCCGCGTTAGCGAGTTTACCCTGCTGCTGAGCGTAAAGGGAGGAGAAGAAGTAGAACTCCTCTGTGCCCGGAATGAGGTCCTTGATAGCGGCGCCCCTGTCTACAGCGAGCGCAAAGCGCTCTATAAATCCGGTTTCCCCTTCGGCCCTCAGCGTCACGGGCGGCGAGATCAGGCCGATGAGGGACAGAAGAGCAAAATGGCGAAGGGGGTTCATGTCGATTCGGGGGTTCATGAGAGCATGGCGCCACGTTGAAGGCTTACTAACATAACGCATGGCGGAACGAATGATTAAGCCCAAAGTTGTAAAGAAATTGCAAGCCAATCTCGAGTCCCCCTCCCCGGACCCGGTCATGACTCTATGGGACAGGTGCAGACTGGTACAGGTGCCGGCAACTCGTCCCGCCTGCAAACAAAACGGCCCGGAAATCCGGGCCGTTAAAGAACTTTCGACAGACTCAACGAGTGAACCTGAAGACACTAAAGAGAGGCGATCAGTGATTAAACATGAACTCCTTGGAATTCAGAACCGCCCAGAAAACGTCAATCAGAACCAATTCACGCTGAGCTTTATCCTCTCCAACCGAAGCCACCTGACCCATGAGTTGCTTTACTTCCTCCGCCGTCGGCTTGCGGGTAAAGCTCCTTACATAAATCTCCTCGATAATCTGTTCCGGAGTCTTTCCTTCGGCAATGAGGCGTTTTACCAAGCCTCCCTGCTCAACCTTCGCAGTGACCGTGGGTCCGTTAAGCAAATGAAGGGCCTGAGAAAGGCTGGGATCCATCTTTACCTCACAGGAACAGACCGTCTCACGGGTGGCACGGCCAAAAGTGGTGAGGAAGTAGTTGGTTGTGCCCCCGTCAGCAATCTGCACGGCACGCGATCCCAGAGGCAGGCCCTGAAATTTGTTCTTCGTCTCGGTTACCTGAGTGATTGTATCCAACATTACTTCAGCTCGCTGGCGACGTATACGGGCTTTGGCGAAGTTATTCAGATCATCTTTGTTCGAGGGAGTGGCCTGGGTCGTCCGCTGATACGTCGCGGAATTACAGATATCCCGAACCAGCTGGCGGAAGTTGTACTCGTATTCACCCTGGAATTTGCCGGCAAGAGCGGCCAGCAACTCCGGATTCGAAGCAGGGTTACTGATTCTGACATCATCGACCGGGTTGATGATTCCCACGCCAAAGAAGTGCTCCCAGACCATGTTGGAGATGTTTCTCGAGAAATACTCATTCTTCGGGGACGCCATCCAGTTCGCGACGACTTCGCGGCGGTCTTTGCCTGCAACATCCGGTGTCTCGCCGCCAAGGAACTTTGGCGCCATGACCCGTCCACCGACAATGTGCTTCACGTCGCCGCTACCCCGGTTGTAAACGATCTGTTCAGTCGGGTCGACCCCCTCTTTGCGACCGACCTGAGCAAAAAACGCGGCCCAGCTATAATAATCATTCATCGTCCACCGGTCGAACGGATGATTATGGCACTGCGCACACTGGAGGCGCATTCCCATAAAAACCTGAGCAACGTTTTCAGAAAGCTTTAGTGTATCGCGCTCCACCTGATAGAAATTAGTGGCGGGAATCGCAAAACTACCGCCTTCCGAAGAAAGCATATCGATGACGATCTCGTTAAAAGGACGATTCGCGGCGATCTGATCACGGAGCCACGAATTATAGAGAAGTGCCGCCTTATAGGAGATACCGAGACCGAGGTTGCCACTGGACCGGATTTGCAGGAGTTCCGACCACTTCATCACCCACATTTCAGTGAACTCTTTCCGCTCAAGAAGTTTATCGACGACCTTGCTTCGCTTCTGCGGATCTTTGTCACCGACGAAGGCGGCATACTCCTCAGAAGTTGGCAATTGCCCCACAATATCGATGGATGCACGGCGGAGAAACTCATCATCCGTGCAGTCACCGGACGGAATAATTCGGAGCTTGTGCAGCTTATCATGGACCAGCGTATCGATGTAGTTGTTCTCCTTCATCTTGGGGCGGGTGTATTCCAGCGCCTCCGGGATAACGATCGTCTGGATTCCCACGGTCTGAGTTTCATATCGCGCCATGATAAACGCTTCCCCACGCTTGCCGGCAGTCACTTGACCTGTCGTGCTTACGGCAGCCGTGGGCTCATTATTGGTTATAAAGACCGCCAGTGATGTAACATCCCGATCATGGCCATCGGAAAATTTTGCTCTCACCGTGAGTTGCTGAGTCGCCCCGGCACCTTCCAAAACCAATTTCGGCGGGTAAAGATAAAGCCCCGTCACACTAGGGACTTCGGCGGAAGGCTGCTTGTTTGCCCCGTCGCCAATCCACTCGACCAATGTCTTGTAAGCAGGGCTTCCTTTCTCGAAAAGCTTTCCGCCGGTATGAGGCACCGCCTCAATCGACTTCTCAACGAGCACGGATTCCCCGGGAATCGCCAGGTTCACGCGATAACCAGCCATCTCCCGGGTCAACCGGTAATGATCACCATCAGGATCATAGCCGAAAAGGGATAGCATAAAGCCATTTTGCCCACGCGCGGAACCGTGACAGGCACCAGTGTTACAACCTTCACTCATGAAGATAGGCATCACATCCAGATGAAAATAGATAGGACGATCCACCGCCGCCTCTTTAACAACCACCGGAATCTTTACTGCCTTGTCGGCAACCTTGACCTCCAACTCGGTCTGACCATCTTTCATGGGGATGAAGTGATTT
>JAGNMT010000312.1 GCA_017991025.1 Verrucomicrobiales bacterium | reverse complement strand
ATCCGGAATTGGAACTCAGTGCGCGCGATGACGGGGTCGGACTTGACGAGGGTGAGGGCAACTATGAGATCGCCTTTTCCCAGCGCTTTCCTCTGACCGCAAAACTCAAAAAGGAAACCGGGTTGCGGAAGTACCAGGTCATCCTCGCCGAAGCTGAAACTGCGGAGAGACGACGGCAAATTGCCGGGGAGGTGGATAGGGCTCTCGTCGAACTGCTCAGCACCCGGGAGAAGATCCGTCTCGGCCGCGAAGGGGCCGCGCTCAACAAGGAGATCGTCAATTTCCTTGAGGGCAAGGTAAAGGTTGGTGAGATCTCGAAGCTCGACCTGATCCAGGCGACCCTGGGCGGACGCACCCTCGATCAGGAGGTCAAGTCGCTCCTGACCCGCGAGAGGCAACAGGGACTTGCTCTGAATCAGCTCATCGGATTGGAGGCCACGACCGAACTGCGATTCGACGGCTCCCTCGCTCTGCCCGGATCGCGGCCCCCCAGTGAAGCGGACCTCGGCACCATCCTCGCCCGCCGCCCCGACCACGTCCTCGCCCTCGCCAAAACGGACGAAGCCCGTGCCGCGATCTTACTGGAGGAGGCAAAGCGGTGGGAGGACATCGCGGTGAAAGTTTTTGTGGAAGGTGATAAAGCGACGGATAATCCGACCGGACTGGAAAAAAACACCTTCGCCGGGGTCGGAATTTCGATTCCGATTCCGTTTCGCCAGCGGAATCAGGACGGCATTGCCCGGGCGAAAATCGATGAAGAATCTGCCACCCAGGGAGTCGAGGCGGCCCGATTTAACATCCGGGCCGAATGCGAAGAGGCGTATCAAGCGCGTCTCGACGCGTGGGATCTGGCCCGCGAGGCCGGCGGCGAACTGCTCACCCTCGCCGGGGAGAACCTCACCGAATTCCGCAAGGCCTACGAACGCGGCGAAGCCACCCTGACACAAGTGCAGAAGGCACAGGAACAGGTCCTCGAACTACGCTCCGCTGCGACCGCCTTTACCTCTGACTACCACCTCGCCGAAGCTCGTGTCCGCTTCGTTACCGGTGCCTATCCCGGACTTAACTTTTCTCAAGCCGACAAATGAAACGTCTCTCCCTTCGCTGCCCTGGCGTGATTCTGGTCACGCTCGTCTCGATTCTCACGCCGGTAGTCGTGAGAGGAACCGAAAACATCATCGTGCTTGATGAAACCGGGGTCAAAAATCTTCGCATCGAAACGATCGAGGCCGAGGAAACGGATTTCGAAACCACGGTCTTTTCCCTGGGCCGAATCGAGGCCATTCCCGGGAAGGTCGCTGCCGTGAGCAGTCGAATTTCCGGACGTATTGTGGAGTTAAAAGTGGCTCCCGGAGATGTCGTGAAGAAAGACGATGAGGTCGCGAAGATTGAGAGCCGTCAGCCGGGAGACCCGCCGCCGGTGATCTCTCTGAACGCGCCGTTGAGCGGTCTCGTCACGCATGGCGAGGCTAGGCTGGGTGATCCCCTTGATCCTGACAAAGCCCTTCTCGAAATCACCGATCTTAGCGAAGTCTATGCCGTGGCCCGGGTCCCCGAACACCTGGCCGGGAAAATGGGGAAAGGCACTGTGGCCCATATTCAAGTCGCCGCGCTGCCGAATGAAAAATTCGAGGGAGAGCTCCTGCGCTTTGGCACGAGTGCCGACAAGGAAAGCGGCACGATTGACGCGATTTTTCACTTGGTCAATCCCGGCGGTTTGCTGCGTGCGGAGATGCGGGCGGAATTTTCCATTGTCATCAGCAAGCGCAGCAATGTCGTCAGTGTGCCGCGTGCCGCGTTGCAGGGCGAGGCAAGCAACCGCTTTGTCTATGTGAGAGATTTTGATCTGCCGAATGCCTTCATCAAAACCCAGGTACAGGCAGGCGAGATCAATGATCGCTTTGTCGAAATCACGAGTGGCCTTCTGCCGGCGGATGAGGTCGTCACACGCGGGGCCTATTCGTTGTCTTTTGCCGGAGCAAGCAGCGTCTCACTCAAGGAAGCGCTCGATGCCGCTCATGGCCACGAGCATGCCGAGGACGGGGGTGAACTGACCCCGGAAAAGAAGGCCGAAATGGAGGCAGCAAAACGCGCCGCAGCAGGCATTGCCGATCCTGCAGAGGGGAATGCCACTTCAATGTGGATGTATACCAGCCTCGTTCTGCTCGGTCTCCTTCTCCTGTCACTCTTCACGAAAAAGCCGGTGATCAAAGAAGACAAACCTTCTGTCGAAACGATCAACAAGGAGGCCGTGTAAGTCATGCTGAACAAGATGATTCACTGGGCGCTTGCGAGTCGGGCGCTCGTTGTCGGCCTCTCACTCATTCTCATGGTGATGGGCCTGAAGACGGCCACCGAACTGCCTGTCGAGGTACTGCCCGATCTAACGAAGCCCACAGTGATCATTCTCACCGAGTCCCCCGGCCTCGCGCCGGAGGAGGTGGAGATACGCGTGACCCAGCCCATCGAAAGCGCGCTCATGGGGGTGGCCGGGCTCACCCGCTTGCGCTCGAATTCCGATGTGTCCCTCTCCCTCGTCTACGCCGAGTTCGGTTGGGACACGGATATCTACAAGGCCAGGACCCTCGTTCAGGAACGTCTCCAGGGAGTGCGCGAACAGTTGCCGGAGGGCGTACAACCCTTCATGACCCCAGTGGCCTCGCTCATGGGAGAAATTCTGCTGGTCGGCGTGCGCTCGACAATCAAGGAAGGCGAGGCCGGTTATCTGCCGCCGAGCGAGGTGCGTTCGCTCGCCGACTGGACGATCAAGCGCCGTCTCCAGAGTGTTTCGGGCATCGCCGAAATCCTCAACATGGGAGGCGGAGTGAAGCAGATCGAAATCCAGCCGGACCCCTACAAGATGCAAGCCAACGGGATCAGCTTTGATGAACTGGAGCTGGCTGCGACCGAGGCCGCAAACACCACCACGGGAGGGTTTCTTAACACCGGTCCCACCGAGATCATGGTCCGCAATCTCGCGATGACGGTCGAGCTGAAAGAAATCGCCGGCACCGTAATCAAAAAGATCAATGATAGACCCATCGCCATCAGCGACGTCGCCCGGGTCGTCTGGGGGATCGAGCCGATGCGCGGTGATGCCACCGTCAGCCAGGCGCCGGAAAAATCGCCCACTTACGGGGTCATCATGTCGATAACGAAGGCCCCCGGATTTGACACGCGGGCCCTGACAAAACAAATAAAGGAGGCGCTCGATGAACTCCAGACCACGTTTCCGAAGGGCGTGGAGACCACTTTGCTGTTTCAGCAAAAGGACTTCATCGATCATGCCATTGGCAATCTCACCGAAGCGATCCGCGACGGAGCGATCATGGTCACGATCGTGTTGTTTCTTTTCCTCCTGAACTTCCGGACGACCTTCATCACCCTGATGGCGATGCCGCTCTCGTTCGCCATCACGCTGCTGGTTTTCAAGGGGTTTGATATCAGCGTAAACTCCATGACGCTCGGCGGTCTTGCTGTTGCCATCGGTATGGTCGTGGACGATGCGATCGTCGACGTGGAGAATGTGTTCCGTAGGCTCACAGAAAACGCTTCCTTGACCCATCCCCACCCGCGCTTGCAGGTGATCGCGAGGGCCTCTGGAGAAGTGCGGAACTCCATTCTCTACGCCACCGTTCTAATCATTCTCGTTTTCCTCCCACTCCTGGGTCTGACCGGAGTTGAGGGCAAGCTCTTCGCTCCTATCGCCATTGCCACGATCATTTCCATGGTCGCGTCGTTCATCGTTTCGCTCACGGCGATTCCGGTGCTCTGCTCGTTGCTATTGTATCCAAAAAGCGGACACGAACACCGGGACGGCTTTCTCACCCGCGTCATGAAGTGGCTGCTCGAGCACACGCTGCTGCGCTTCAGCCTCAATCAGCCTTTCCTCATGCTGGGCCTGGTGCTCTTGCTGGTTGTTGGCGCGTTCTCCTTGTATCCGAAAATGAACAAGGACTTCCTGCCTCGTTTTCAGGAAGAGACGGCCCTGGTCGCTGCGACGACGGCTCCGGGGACTTCGTTGGATGAGATGAACAAAATCTCCGATGTCATCGAACAGATGATCCTTTCCGTTCCCGAGGTGAGAAAGGTGGGTCGCCGTCTCGGCCGTGCCGAACGCGGCGACCATGTCGTACCTGTCTCCACCGCCGAGTTCGACGTGGACTTCCGGGAAAGCGGGGAGGGAACGACAAACGGAGGCCGCAGCCGAAAGGAGATTCTTGACGACATCTCCGCCAAAATCAAAACCGTGCCCGGAATCTTCGCCGTCGTCGGCGGGCCGCTCGCCGACCGCATCGGTCACATGATGAGCGGTGTCTCCGCGCCGGTTGCGGTGAAAATTTTCGGGCCCGATCTCGACAAACTGCGACAGATCGGAATTGAGGTGCAGACCGTCGCGAAAAGCATCCCCGGCTTTGAAGACTGTAAGCTCGATCAGACCTCCTCCATCCCGCAGCTCCGCATCGAAGTGGATCGTGACCGTGCGAACGCCTACGGGGTGGCTCCAGGCAAACTCAATGAACAGCTCTCCGCCCTCATCGGTGGCAAGGAAGTGGCTGAGCTGCGCGCTGGGCAGCGGGCCGTGAACCTCGTCATCCGTTTGCCCGTCGAGTGGCGCGACTCGCCCGACAAGATCGCCGGTTTGCCCATCGAAATGCAGGACGACGGGGATGGCGAGCACCTCCAGCGCATCCCCCTCTCCCTCGTCGCCGATGTGCGCGAGGCCAAGGGACCGAATGTCATTTTCCGCGAGGGCAGTCAGAGACGTTTTGCTCTCGCGATCAAACCGACTGTTCGTGATGTCTCGAATCTCGTCGTGAAGTTGGAGAACGAAGTCACCGCCAAAGTCAAACTGCCGGAAAGCTACTTCATCACCTACGAGGGCGAGTTTCAGGCGCAAAAAGACGCGACCTCGCGCATCGCCCTGCTCACTGCCGTCGTCCTCGCGGTAATTGCCTTCCTGCTCTATGGTTACTTCCGCACGCCCTTCTTTGCGTTCCAGGTGCTGTGCGACATTCCGCTCGCGCTTGTCGGTGGTCTGATCTTTACCTACTTCAAACTGAATAACATCAGTATCGCCACCCTGGTCGGGTTCATCGCGGTCGCCGGTGTCGCCGCGCGAAACAGCATCATGCTTATCAGTCACTACCTCCATCTCATGCAGCATGAGGGAGAGGGATTTACGAAGCAGATGGTGATTCGCGGGACTAAAG
>JAGNMT010000311.1 GCA_017991025.1 Verrucomicrobiales bacterium | reverse complement strand
CTCTCGGTTCGCTGCTCGCCGCCAGAGATCAACCGACCCTGCCGCTGCTCCTAGACCTTATCAAAGCCCCCGGACCACTCCGTTCCCCCGCCCTTCGCGGCCTAGTCGCCTATGATAACCCGGCCATTGCCGCCGCGGTTTTTGGTGTCTTTGCCGATCTCGAAGCCGGCGAAAGGCGAGATGCCCTCAATACGCTGGTCGCCCGAAATGCCGGTGCCAGCGCCATTCTAGCAGCTGTCGATGCCGGCACGATTCAACGATCAGAGATTTCCGCTCCACTCGCGGCCCAGCTCCGCAATCTTCGTGATCCGAAGATCGACGCCTGGGTGGAAAAACACTGGGGTTCCGTTCGCAGTTCATCCGCTGAAAAACAGAAAGAAATCGAGCAGCACAAAAAATTCCTCGGCACCGAAGCCATTCTCGCCGCCGACGTGCACAAGGGCCACGAACTGTTTCTCCAGCGCTGCACGGTCTGCCACAAACTCCACGGGGAAGGCAATGTCATCGGACCGGAATTGCCCGGTTCCTTTAAGGACCTCGACTACCTCCTGCAAAACATTCTCGACCCCAACGCGGTCATCGGAAAAGACTACCAGCTTACTTTTGTCCGAACGAAAGACGGTCAGATGATATCCGGCGTCATCGCCGGGGATGAGGACTCGGCCATTTCACTGAAAACCCTCGCCGGTCCCATCACGATTCAGCGAAAGAACGTCGAATCAATCGAGACCATGGCCCAGTCCCTCATGCCTGAAGGCATTCTTACCGGCCTCGAAGAAGACGACATTCGCAACCTATTCCTCTATCTTCGCCAGAGCGAGCCTCTGTCGACGAAGCCTTAGGAGAGGGTCGAACAGATGTCCCGGGTGAGCTGAATCATCCCTTTTCGTGAATCGGATAATTATCGGCAACTGTCAATTTCATCAAATCTACTAGATTTATCATACGATTCATTTGTCCGGTCGGGCGGGACGACAATCGTCCGGTGAAATCGTCAAAATAACTACATCTTGTGGTCGATTTTGAATTGACACCACAACATCTTGTTGCAACTCTAAGCATGGATTCGCATTTTTGCGATAAATCCACCCATTCCCGCCCATGCGTTGTGTCAAATGTAACAGCCTTGAAGACAAGGTCATCGATTCCCGCCTTTCAAAAGACGGGTTTTCGATTCGTCGTCGGCGGGAATGTTTGAACTGTACCCACCGATTCACCACCTACGAGCAGGTCGAGCGGCGTGATGTGCTCGTCGTTAAACGCGACGGGACGAGAGAGCCCTTCAAGCGTGAAAAACTCCTCGGGGGTCTCATCAAAGCCTGCGAAAAGCGCCGTGTATCGCTGGATGAGCTCGAGAACGCGGTGGAGGAGATCGTCAACGAGTTGACCGCAGACAACTTGAGAGAAATCCCGACCCGCATCATCGGCCCGAAAGTGATGGCCCACCTGCAGCAGATCGATCCCGTTGCTTTTGTTCGTTACGCCTCCGTTTACCGGCAGTTCCAGGATGTCGGCGAGTTCAGCGAGGTGATCGAGTCGATGGAAAATGCGCCGATGGACAAGCTCCTGCAACCCGACCTTTTCGAATCACGCCCCTAACAAACCAGCCACTTTCCCCCACCAACACGCACCACCACCCCGTTCCAAGCACCCATTGTAACCATGATTGCCCTGCCCCACTCCCTGCCCTACATCCGCATCGGCTCCTCCAGCCTGGCTCTCTGTGAGTCAGAGTGGCTCACCGAGACACTGACCAATGCCGCGGACGGTACGGATGTGCCGCAATGGATGGCAAAGGACATCTCACGGGGAGTCGAAAGCTTCCTCATCAAACACTACAAGGGAACGGTGATCGATTCGAACGACCTCTTCGCGAGAATCGAAAAAACCCTCCTGTCATTGGGCTTGAATCATGTCGCGGCGAAAATCGACAAGACGCCTCCCCCCGTCCGCATCTCCCTTAGCGAGATCGCCCGTCGTGCTGGCGCGGGATATGAACTGGCCTTTTTCCGCCTCCTCGAAGAGCAGCTGAAATCGGCCACAACGAGCGGAGCGACTACCGTCGAATGTCACGGTCTCCGTAACGGCGTGCGGCGTCTGGTCTCGACCAGCAAGTGGACTGGCCGATGCGAGGTCCTGAAGACCGAAATTACGGAATTTGTCGGGCAAATGCGGGAACGCGTTGCCCGGGTCAATCCCGACCTGACGCTCATGATTGCCTCCTGAAGGATTTCGGCCACGATGACCCTGTTCGAGAAAATCATCGCCCGGGAGATTCCTGCCGAGATCGTCTATGAAGACGATCTCGCTATCGCCTTCCACGACATTTCGCCCCAGGCGCCGACTCACCTTCTTATCATCCCCCGCAAGCCCATCCCCCGCATCGGTGAAGCTGAAGAGGCCGATGCCACACTCCTCGGGCACCTGCTCCTCGTGGCTTCTAAAATCGCCACCGGGATGGGGTTCAACGACACCGATCAGGGGTTCCGGCTCGTGATCAACAACGGTCGAATGGGCGGGGAAGCGGTTCCGCACCTCCACGTGCATCTCCTTTCGGGGCGAAACCTGAACTGGCCGCCGGGTTGACGAAAACGATCCCCGAACAGGACTCGTTTTCCCGACTTGCAGAATGGGTAAATCTGTCTTAAAGTCCGCCCTTCACCGAACCAAGTCGATCCATCAGTCATGTCACAGCACGCCAGCCTCAAAAAATCCAGCAACGTAGGAACCAAACGCAGCGTCCTCAAACGTTTCGAGCGCGTTAAGCTGCTTCAAAAGCGCGGTGAATGGGCTGAAGGTCGCACTCCTCTCCATCTGCCAAAAGTGGCTCCGGAGTCCTGAATCGGGAAATCCTGGCGGACAGGCCAGGCGATTTTCAAGGTTCTTTTCTTTCAGCTAATGTGATGACGACTCCGGCGGACAAAGGCGTTCGCCTCAATCGCTTCCTCGCCTCCTGCGGCATCGCTTCGCGCCGCGGTTGTGATGAGTTGATTGCCGAAGGACGCGTCGAGATCAACGGCGAAGTCATTGTCAATCTCAGCTCCCGCGTCCTGCCCGAAGACCACGTCAAGTTTGACGGTAAACTCCTGCGGGAACAATCCCCTCTCACGCTCGTTCTCAACAAGCCGCGGAAGTACATCTGCACGAAGAACGATCCCGAAGGCCGTGAAACCATCTACGAGTTGTTGCCGAAGAAATTCTCGAAGCTCAACTACGTGGGGCGTCTCGACTATCAGAGCGAGGGACTCATTCTGATGACGAGTTCGGGCGATCTGACAGAGAGGCTGACTCATCCCCGCTTTCATGTGGAAAAGGAATATGCAGTTCATCTGGATCGTCCGTTCGATCCCGAATTGACCCACCGCTTGCTCGAAGGCATTCACCTCACCGAAGGGCTTGCCAAGGCGGAGTCGGTTCACTTTGATTCGAGGCGTCGCCTCCATATGGTCTTAACTCAGGGATACAACCGGCAAATCCGCCGGATGTTCTCCAAACTCGGTTGCAAAGTGGAGCGCCTCGAACGGGTGCGCATCGGGCAGCTCACGATGCCGGCGCTTTCCACGGGGGATTACCACATCCTCAATCACCGGGAAATGGAAGCGGCCTGCACCAACCCGAAGTGAAGCGGTGCCCCATCGGCTCCCCCAATCATAGGTCGACCTGAAAGGCCATCAAAGGTCGACCTGAAAGGCAGGATCAGTAGACCCTCACTGACCAGCTATTAACCGGCTGGCGTGCCAGTCTCAGGGTAACGAGCGAGCGCGCATCGTTCTGATGAAAGCCGTTGATCATACGTCCGTCATAGGCAAAGGTCGGACTATTCGTCTCGAAGCGGTTTACGCTCGGAAAAGGAACCGGCGCATTCGGAGCGGGATCGGCCACCGTAAGTTCTAAGCGGACTCCTAGAATCGAATCCACCGAGTCGAGACCCCATTCGTGGCGATGCAGGTAGGATCTCGGCACCCGGATCTCCAGCACTTTTGCACCGGAGGGATCGGTCTTGAGAACGGAAGTGATGCCTTTGGGATTCAGCAACATGTTATACCCGCGTCCGAAACTTCCCTGTTCCACTGCGGGGGTGAAGCCGGGACCGTCGGATCCCCGTGTGAAAATTTCGAGAGGTTTAACCGCCCCGAATGATCTGACTTCACTGAGTGGCCGGGCATCAAGATAGAGTTTGGCCTGAAGTGCCGCCTGATCCCCCAGATCAGGGATCGTAAGGCCCTCGAGTTTGGCGACCACATAGAGAGCTTTTGCGTCAGCATCAAAACGCAGCACTACCGATTCACCGGTTCGCCGCTGCGCAACGTTCTCGATTGCGGGGCCTAGATTTGCATAATCTTTCCATGCCTTCAACGCCACATCCTCTCCCAGGACGATGTCCCTCGAAGCTTCCATTTCGCGGGAGAATCTGACGGTCTTGCCTTCAACTTCCAGTTGAATCCACAGATCCTGCTGAAAAACGGAAATTCCTTCAGGGGCCTTGAAGTCGAACACCGAAAAGACGGTTTTTGTTCCGAGCGGAGAGATCGAGAACTCGGTGGGTTGCCCCACCGTGTCGGCCATACCCACCTGGAAGGTACCCGTGATCGCTTTGTCGGTTCCATTCACGAGATCCCAGTCAACCCGCATTTTGTCACTGACATTGACAAACTGCAGGGACTTCCAGGTGGCGGCAACCGGGCCAATTCTGACCGGAATATCAATAATCTCTGAACCGACCGAATCCTCGAGAACGAAACTGAATGGCTCCAGTTCATCGGAAGGATCCAGCGGAAAGTAGAGATCCGATCCGTCCCGGTTCTTTGCAATGACGGGTCGCTGGTATCGGAACGCAACTTGAGTCACCGCTCCTGGCGGGAGCGTGAAACGCTGGGCTGACTCAGTGGGTAGCATAGCGCCACCAGGCGCAAGAGCCCCGATACTTCCGTTCTTGATCTCTTCCGTTTGATTCCGCAGAACAATGGAAATTCCGACCGTCCCGCCGGCCCCGTGGGTCGCGACGCCGGTATAGCTGAAATCTGATACCGGCGGCCCATTCTTTAAATCTTCAAAGGCGCGCTCGCCGAGGAATTGCTGCGTTGAGAGCGAGGGATGGACCCGTTCCCGCGTCGTCAGATCGGGACCAAAGTTAAATATACGACTGAGCTTATCCCCCACGATCTCCATCGCGGCGGCCGGGTGGGTGTCAGGATCCACACCTCCACCGAAGCGGGCAAGGTGCTGCCCCA
>JAGNMT010000310.1 GCA_017991025.1 Verrucomicrobiales bacterium | reverse complement strand
AGCCCCCGAACTCCTGCCCCAGCCGGACCGGCGTCGCGTCCATGAGATGGGTGCGTCCAATCTTCAAGACCTCGTGAAAAGCGACGGCCTTCGCGGAAAGACTGTCCCGGGTTTTTTCCAATGCCGAGATCAGGTTATCTTTCAACGCCAGCGCCGCCGCCACATGCATCGCTGTGGGAAAAGTGTCGTTCGAGGACTGGCTTTGATTGACATGATCGTTCGGATGAACGGGGTGTTTGGAACCGAGCGCCTGCCCGGCGAGGAGCGAGCACCGGTTCGCGATGACCTCATTGACATTCATGTTGGTACTCGTGCCCGATCCGGTCTGGAAGACATCGACCACAAAATGGCGGTCATGCTGTCCTTCGAACACTTCCCGCGAGGCTTCCCCGATGAGCATGGCGAGATCGGTTGGGATGACGCCCAATGCTCCGTTGGCCCGAGCCGCCGCCCATTTGATGAGGCCGTAGGCATGAATCAGCGCAGGATCGAGCACCTCTCCGGAAACGGGAAAGTTTAAGACAGCCCGCTGGGTGCTCGCCCCCCAGAGAGCGTCTTCAGGGACTTCCATCTCACCCATCGTGTCGCGTTCGATTCGTTTGCAGGAGTTTTCCATGCAGGCAGTCTACAAAGTTCTTCCGCTTCGGGAAAGCGAAGTCTTGTCCATTTTCGGGACACCCCGTCTGAATTCACAAACCTGCCCCGCAGGCCGGGCACCTGCATTCTTTCAAAAACGTTTCTTTCAACCATACGGAGTTTCCGTCACACTTCCGATTGCGATGAGCTTCCTTTACCAGAATATCGTTCTTGTTCTTAACCGGAACTGGCAGGCGATCAATGTGAAATCGCCCGCCGATATTTTTTGCCAAATGGCGACCGATTCCGCCACCGCGCTGGATGTCAAAGGCAGTGAATGGATGATCCCCACGAAGTGGGAGGATTGGAAATACCTGCCGGTTCGTGAAAACGATCTCAGCATCGGTACGGCACACGGGACGATTCGTGTCCCCACGGTGGTGGTGCTCTCCCGCTTTTCACGAGTACCGATGAAACGGCCGAAGTTCAACGCTCAAAATCTCTGGGCGCGTGACGGAGGCCGCTGCCAGTATACGGGACGCGAGTTACGCCCCGGCGAAGGGAATATCGACCACGTCGTACCTCGCTCCCGGGGCGGCACGACCAGTTGGGAAAACTGCGTCCTTTCCGCCCGCGATGTGAACAATCGCAAAGCGAATCGCACCCCCGAAGAAGCGGGTCTGATCTTGCGCAGGCAACCCTGCGAACCGCCCGAGCTACCAGTGACGATGCTCCTGAAAAACGTTCATGGGATTCCAGACTGGGAGCCGTTTTTGAAATAGGCTTCTATGATCCCGGCGAAACCCCTATGCCATCGAAAGCGCCTCACCTCCCCGCAAGGCCAGCAGTATCAATACGCCCGTTCCTCAAGAAAATTAGTCGCGAGGAAGACCGGTGCCATAAAATCGTCAAAGTCATTAAATTGGACCATCGTCCCCAGCGCTTTTTCGAGAGGGTGAGCCGCGAGTGGCACCAGCTTCATGGCAAAAGTCTCCCCCACCTTCCGGGAAGCGATATGGGTCGCTCGAGGGCCTGATCCACTGTTATGAACCGCCCAGTGCAACACGTAAATGGTAGGTGGCTCTGCGGGGACATTGGCAGTTATATCAGACGGTACGGTCAATCCGACATCTGCCAGTTTAGGGAGAGCTTCCGCAGCATTTTGCAACTTGTATTGATAGACGGAAAAGGCATCCGTGTAGGGGAGCGTTTTGATATCTCCGGGGTTGGATTTGGCAACCAATTGGAGATCAACGGTAAAAGCTTTAGCTAAAGACCCGGCGCCTTCGGAATCCTGTTGCGTGAAAGACTTAGGCAGGGGCGAAAGCTGGAGTGCCCCAATCGAGCGCAAGTTTCCGTCGCAATTGAGAAGAGAAATAGAATCATGAACCCAGCGAGCGGCAGCCCCGGCCCACTCCAATCCACACTTTTCCGTCGGATGTTCGCCGTCACCGCCGGTATCATTGGTGATCGGGCACACCGGCCTGCTGTTAAAAAAGCAATCATATCCCTGCTTTTCCGAAACATCAGCCAGCGCGCCACGCAAGGTGGCGGTCGCCTTATCCTGAAAAGCCACGGTTTTCACGTCGTCTCTCGCATCGGGCGGCCCGATCCAGAGCACTCGCGCCCCTTTGGCTGCAGCGGCCTGAGTGTATTCTCGAAGCATGTTGGAAATCTCGGTTGGATTATCAACCGCCAGATCAACCTCAAAATTGGTTCCCGCCTGAAAGACGAAGACGTCCGGATCAAATGATTCCACGTACTCTCTTATGGAACGCGGTTTCATCGCCACCTCCTCAAAATGCCCGCTTTCTTCGGGAGAGGCAATCCTGGAATAGGTCCTGGTCAGCACCGGTGACGGCCAATTGCCCCCCCAAAAATAGGGAGTCCCATTCTTCACGCCGTGAAAAAGCACCTCATACCCCGCCTCAGCCAGCTTCTTCTGCAACTCAGGACCGAAGGAAGTGATGCTTTGCGAATCGCCCAGAACAAAAACACGGATCTGATCGGGGTTGGTTTTCTGAACCTGCGGCAGGGGTCCCGCAAACAAACTGGCATTAACTGGCGGACTTGACCTGACCGACGGCACTGGAATCGCGACCAGAGGTGTCGGTACGTTTTTCGGATTTTTCTTCGAAAAAAACAGTGGCCGGGAAGGAGCCTTCTTACCGGACTCGCCTCCGGCAGATTTCTTGCCGAAAAGATTACCCGCCGCACCCACATTCGGCAGCGCGGCCACCGTCATCAGGATGATTGCCAAATAGGTGAAACTCGCCCGAGTCACGAGGAGACAGCCTGAAGAACGTTGCTGCAAATTCATCTATTGAAATTCCCTTATTCCTAAGTGGTCAAAGATGACATCAAGACCTATCAGGAAGCAACAGAATCTCGCGCAGATTCTCAAAATTTCTCAATCCTGCGACCCGTTTTTATCCGGTTTCCGCTACACGAAGATCCGGGACCAAACAGAGGGTTCGTCCTCCCTGGGTTCGGAAAAGTGCCCCTCATTGCCCGACTCAGGCAAGCCGGCCCGGCAGTTTCTGTGTCATCGCCCTTGCCGAAGCAGGGATGACTCGGCTAGTCTGGGAAATGCCCAGACCTACTTTGATCGTTTTTCTCTCCGCGCTCTTGTTTCTGATAGCCTCGACCGGGACCTCGTCCGAGTGGCAGTTTGGTGGTGGATGGGAGGCCTGCGCCTGTAAAAATCATCTCATCAGAAGCATCCCGCTCGATCCCGATGCCGATCATGCGGGCAATGGTCGCAAGTATGCCAGAGATCGCGAGATCGATCTAAAACATGTCCTGCTTGATTTGCACCCCGATTTTGAAAAGCGCAGCCTCGCCGGAACCGCGACCCTCACCTTTGCCCCGATCGCCAGGCCACTCACCCAATTACGACTCGACGCGATCGATCTGCGGGTAGCCTCGGTCGAAGCTTCCGTCCCGGTAAAAGCCTGGGATGCGGGGAAGACGGCGATTACAATCACTTTCGCTGAGGCGATTCCTGCCGACAGGGAAACCCGGGTAAAGATCGTCTACTCGGCAGAGCCGCGCGACGGGTGGTTCTACCGAACCGAAGCGATGGGGTATCCAAAGGGCGATGATCATTTCTGGACCCAGGGAGAACCCGAATATCATCGACACTGGTTTCCCGGTTACGACTACCCCAACGAGCGCTTTACGAGCGAAGTGATCTGTCGCGTCCCCAAAGGCATGACAGTGATCTCGAACGGAAGGCTCATCAAACAGGGTGACGAGGGAGACCATACCCTCTTTCACTGGAGCCAGGAGCAGGAGCATGTAAATTATCTCATCTCCGTAGTCGGCGGGTATTTCAACAAACTGGAGTCCAAACACGGCGAGCTGCCCATCGCGTTTCTCACGCCTCCCTCCGAGTTCGCCGTTGCGGAACATTCGTTTCGCGATACTGCCGCGATCCTCGATTTTTTTGAAAAAGAGACCGGCGTAAAGTTCCCCTGGGCCAAATACTACAGCGTTTGTGTGACCGATTTTACTGCCGGCGGCATGGAAAATACCAGCGTCACGACACTGACAACCAGCACCCTTTTCTCTCCCGAAACAGAAACCCTCCGCACCACTCACCGGCTCGATGCCCACGAGGCCGCCCATCAGTGGTTCGGCGACCTCCTCACCTGCAAAGACTGGTCTCATCTCTGGCTGAACGAGGGCTTTGCGACCTACTACACCCATCTCTACGACGGTCAAAAATCAGGCCCGACGGAAATGAGTTATCAGCTCTATCTCGATGCACAGGGTGTCATCTCAAATCAGGATGAAAAACCCATCGTCTGGCGCGGCTACAAAGACCCGATGGAGCAATTCGACTACCGCGCCTATCCGAAGGGCGGTTGGGTCCTGCACATGTTGCGCGGCCAGCTCGGACCGGATCTTTTTCGCCGGTGCATCAACACCTATATCGAGCGCCATCGAAACGGAAATGTCGTCACACAGGATCTGATGGCGGTGGTTGAAGAACTCAGCGGACAATCGTGGGACGAGTTTTTTGACCAATGGGTCTTCCACGGCGGCGAGCCGATGCTCAAGGCCGCCTATGCCTGGGATGAGACGAGGGGACAGGCGAAGCTGACGATTCAACAGACGCAAAAGACAGGCGAACAGGTGCTGCTTTTCGATTTTCCCCTTCCCCTTCGTTTTATCGATGAAAAGGGAGGCATTCATGATTTCACCATTCGTATTCACGAGACGAACGAGGATTTCTATTTCGACCTTCCCGCCAGAACGAAAATCGTGCGACTCGACCCTGACACCACCGTACTGGCCGGTGTCGATTTCACACCACCGAACCCGATGCTCCATGCTCAGCTCGTGAATGCCGATGACCTCATCGGGCGTGTCATCGCCGCCAAAACCCTCGGCGGGAGAAATGACGCAGAAAGCATCAACCTCCTCAAAAAGGCCCTCTCAACCGACCCTCACTACGGAGTTCGCATCGAGGCGGCGAAATCCCTCGCCAAAACCCACACTCCCGAAGCACTTGCGGTTCTCCTCGGCGCGGTCTCGCAGGAGGATGCGCGAGCGCGTCAGGAGGTGGTCGCTAGCATCGGAAAATTCTACACCGGAAGTGCCTTTGCCGCGTTACGTGATATCGCCGCCAAAGAGAAGAACCCCGACATTGTCTCGAATGCCCTTGGTG
>JAGNMT010000309.1 GCA_017991025.1 Verrucomicrobiales bacterium | reverse complement strand
TGGGGGAAATGGCGAAGCACCCCTACACCAGGATATCCTTGATCACCTTCGCTCCTTCAACACCGCTGAGTCTCGCGTCGAGTCCCTGGAATTTAAAGGAAAAAGCCTCGTGCTGGATGCCTAGCTGGTGCAGCATCGTGGCGTGGAGGTCGTGGACGGTCGTGACGTCTTCCACGGCGGCATAGCCGAGTTCATCGGTCGCGCCATAGACGATGCCCCCTTTGATGCCCGCACCGGCCATCCAGACGGTCATCGCCTTGTTATGATGATCCCGTCCGCTCCCGCCCTGGGACATCGGGGTGCGGCCGAACTCTCCAGCCCAGACGATGAGGGTGTCGTCGAGCATGCCGCGCTGTTTCAGATCGGAGATCAGGGCCATGCAGGCCCGGTCGATCTCCTGAGCTTTGAGCGCGATCCCTTCTTTCACGCCTCCGTGGTGGTCCCAGTCCTTATGATAGAGCTGAATAAAACGGGTGCCGCGCTCGGCAAGACGCCGGGCGAGGAGACAGTTCGAGGCAAAGGATCCGTCTCCCGGCTGGCAGCCATAGAGTTCCAGCGTCGAGGATCCCTCCCCGCTCAAATCCATCAAAGCCGGAACACTCGCCTGCATTTGAAAGGCCATCTCGTATTGCACGATGCGGGTGGCGATCTCGGGGTCGGCGACGAGGGTATCGCGCTGCCGGTTCAATGCATTGATCGCCACGATATCGCCCTGCTGACGGTCCCGGGTGATGCCGGGAGGATTATTGAGATAAAGCACCGGATCCCCCTTCGCCCGAAGTTGCACACCCTGGTACTTTGAGGGCAGGAATCCGCTGCTCCATTGACGAGCGGCGATGGGCTGATTCTGCCCGCCCTTGCCAAGAGAGGTGAGCACGACAAAACCGGGGAGGTCCTCCGACTCGCTGCCGAGGCCGTAGGTGATCCACGCACCCATACTCGGCCGACCCGCGATCTGTGAACCGGTGTTCATGAACATGTGGGCGGGATCGTGATTGATCGCATCCGTCGTCATTGAGCGGATCAGACAGATTTCATCGAGAACCGAACCGATCTGCGGAAAGAGCGCACAGATCTCGGTCTGATTTTTCCCGAATTTGGCAAAGGGATGCTGCGGTCCGAAGCAGGTGAGCTTGGCTCCCTGCAACTGGGCGAGCTGCTGACCCTTTGTGAAACTTTCGGGCATGGGCTGGCCATCCATCTCCGCGAGTTTCGGCTTCGGATCAAAGGTTTCGAGGTGCGAAGGTCCTCCGGCCATGGTGAGCCAGATGACTCGTTTCGCTTTCTGGGGCAGCGGCAGAGCTGGCAGAACGCCGCGAGGGGAGGTCGCGTGAGAGAGTGACGGCGACAGCAATGAGGCTAGGGCTACGCCTCCAAGCCCCTGCGAGGTGCGGGAAAGGAAGGCGCGGCGGGAAAGTTCCTTGTGAGTGAGCGGGTTCATGCGTCAGGCTCGGGTGATGGTTTCGTGAAGATTGAGGAGGACGCGGGCGACATGCGTCCACGCAGCGAGTTCGGCTTTGTCCAGCTTCTCAGGCACGGGTGCGAGGCCGACCTTGAGCAGTTCATCGGCTGCCTTGGGATCGGCGCGATAGGCGGCGAGTCGCTCATTCACGAGGGCCGTGACAGTCTTGCTTTCATTCGCGTCCGGGTTGCGCTGCAAAGCCCGCTGCCAGGCAAAGGTGAGGCGTTCTTCGGTGCTGTTTTTGCCTGCGGAGAGAATCTGCGCGGCAAAGGAGCGGGCCGCTTCGACATAGGTCGGATCATTCAGGAGGACGAGAGCTTGCTGCGGGATATTCGAGCGGTTGCGCTCGGAGGTGCATTCTTCACGGCTCGGGGCATCGAAGGCGAGCATCGCCGGATGCACAAAACTGCGCTGCCACCAGGTATAGAGGCCACGCCGGTACTGGGACTCGCCGGAGTCGGCGGGGTAGGTGCGGGTGGGAAAATTGAGATTTTCCCAGTACCCTTCCGGCTGATAAGGCTTCACGCTCGGGCCTCCGATTTTCGGCACGAGCAGCCCCGCGATGGTGAGCGCATTGTCGCGCACCAGCTCGGCTTCGAGGCGGAAAGGGCTCTGGCGGGCGAGCTCCCGATTGTAGGGATCGGCGGCCATTAGCTCCGGGGTCGCGAGGGATGTCTGCCGGTAGGTCGCACTCGTCACGATGGTTCGGACAATGTGCTGCATGTCCCAGCCACTGTCCATGAACTCGCAGGCGAGCCAGTCCAGCAAAGCCGGATTTGGCGGTGTTTCGCCCTGAGCCCCGAGATCGTCGAGCACCCTACTGAGGCCGGTGCCGAAAAATTGCTTCCAGAATCGGTTCACCACCGTGCGGGCAGTGAGCGGGTTGTCTTTACTCACGAGCCACTGGGCGAGGTCGAGACGCGTCAGCTCGCGGCCTTCGATTTTCGTTTGCGGCAGGTAGTGCGGCAGCGCCGGCTTCATCACTTCACCGGTTTCATTCATCCAGTTTCCGCGAGGCAGAATGCGCACGGTGCGCTTTTGCGGCGTGCTGACGCTGACGAGGCATTTTGCGAGCGGGTTGTAAAAGGCGTCGCGCTGTTTCTGCGCCGTCACCACAGCATCCTGTTCAGTCTTGAATTGTTGAAGCACCTTGGTGCGGAAGTAGTCCTGCACTTGCTGTTGCTGTTTCGCATTAACCTTCTCCCCGGGTTTTTTGAGCAAGGCAACGATTTGCTGCGCATTCTTGAGTGCCTCGGGGGAGGCTCCGGAGTCCTTTTTTAACTCCGCCAACTCCACCTTCTCTCCGGCCACGTCCGCTTCCCAGGCCTTCTGCGCGGCATCAATCTGCGGCTGTACGGCAGCAAGGGCCTTTTTCGATTCTGCAAGAGCGGCATCGAGTTTCGCAAGTTGCGCCAGCTCCTCCGCAGTGCCCACAACCATGCCGTCACCGCGTGATCCGAGAATGGGCTCCTGAATATCCGCAAAAAACGCACCTAGGGAATAAAAATCACGCTGCGAAAAGGGGTCAAATTTGTGATCGTGGCACTGCGCGCAGCCCGTCGTCTGCCCCATCCACGCCGCTCCAACCGCGCGGACGCGATCGGTGAGCATGCGCTGCTCATAGTCCTTTGCCTGGGCTCCCCCTTCCTGGGTGGTAAGGAGGAGACGATTGAAAGCAGAGCCCACACGCGTCTCCTGATTCGCCCCCTCGATCAGGTCACCGGCGACCTGCTCGATCGTAAAACGGTCAAACCGTTTGTTCTTATTGAAGCTTTCGATAACCCAGTCACGATAAGGCCACACGTTGTGCGGGTTATCACTGTGGTAGCCGATGGTATCGGCAAAACGCACGACATCGAGCCAGCCGATGGCCATTCGTTCGCCATAGTGCGGATTTTTCAGGACACGATCGACGAGCTTCGTATAGGCATCCGGCGCGGTATCGTTGACAAAAGCCGTCACCTCCTCAGAAGTAGGCGGAAGCCCTAACAAATCGACGTAGATCCGGCGAATAAGCGTGCGGCGGTCTGCCTCCGGCGATGGCTTCAGACTCTTTTCCGTGAGTCGTTTCTGAACGAGGACATCGATGCCATTTCCCCCTGCGGGGATCACCGCTTTGACCGGCTTCTCATAGGACCAGTGTTGCTGATACGCCGCGCCTTGAGCAACCCAGCGTCTGAGGATTTCCTTTTGCGACGCTGTCAGCTTCTTGTGCGAGTCCGTCGGCGGCATCAGGTCGTCGTCGTCAGCCGTGAGAATTCGTTCGACGAGGGCACTCTCCTCCGGTTTGCCCGGGATAAAGGCCTCTTTTTTCAGTGCCTCATCGCGCACGTCGAGCCGCAGCTTTGCCTTGCGATGGCCCGCATCGTTACCGTGACAGAAAAAGCAGTTATCCGAAAGAATCGGACGCACATCGCGGTTGAACTCGATCTTTTCAGGCACGCTTGGCTCGACCGCTGCGACAGCGGAGCTGAAAAAAAGAGCCGGGAGAATGAGGAGGTGTTTCATGGGCGGAGTTATTCTGATAGAATCGTCCAGGCAACAGATAACGCCTTTTGCCGATTTTTGCGAAACCCGCACTGGCGCGTTCGCGCTGCCAATGGAGGAGATGCAGGCGGTTGCCTCTGCGCCATACGCCGACTTCTCTCCCGGTTCCATGGGCGAACCCTGCGAAACCATCGATTTTCCTTGCCCCTCCTGCAATTCCTTTTAGCATCACAAAACATTCAACATGAGCGATTTTCTCGTCTTCGAGAACGTGACGAAGTGCTTCGGTGACTTTGTTGCGGTCTCCGGTGCCTCTTTTTCCGTTGGAAAGGGGGAGATTTTTTCGCTGCTCGGTCCCAGCGGATGCGGAAAAACCACACTACTGCGCCTCGCGGCGGGGTTCATTGCTCCCGATAAAGGGCGCATCCTGCTGAACGGCAGAGACATCACCTGTCTTCCGCCGGAAAAGCGACCGGTGAATACGGTCTTCCAGAATTATGCTCTCTTTCCGCATCTCACCCTGCGGCGGAACGTTGCTTTTGGTCCCGAATTGGCAAAAAAGCTGACACGGGCGGAAATCGATGCCGAAGTGGACCGTATGCTCGATCTTGTCGATCTCTCGGCGCATGCGGATAAAAAGCCGTCTCAACTCAGCGGGGGCCAGAAACAGCGGGTCGCGATCGCCCGGGCACTCATCAACAAACCCGAGGTGCTTCTTCTTGATGAACCGCTCGCCGCACTGGACTTGAAACTGCGGCAGCGGCTCCTCGTCGAACTTGAGAACCTGCACGAAGAAGTCGGAATCACCTTCCTCTACGTGACTCACGATCAGCACGAGGCGATGGGAATCAGTGACCGCATCGCGGTGATGAGGGCCGGGCATATCGAGCAGATCGGTGCCCCGGCGACCATCTATGAAACGCCGGTGAACAGCTTCGTTGCGGCCTTCATTGGAGATACCAACTTTCTAAGCGGCGTGGTGGAATCGGACGTCGACGCCGTTCACTGTAGCGCCACCTTTGATGGTTTTGGAGTTTTGTGTGTCTACAAAGACAGGCCGATCAAGGCTGGAGAGCACGTCAGCCTGAGCCTTCGTCCCGAGAAGATCGTTCTTTCAAGAGTACAAGCGGCGAATCTCGCTGAAAATCGCAATGCGGCAAAGGGGGTCATCGAGGACATGATTTATCTCGGCTCGATGACCCGATTCTGGGTCAGGGTAGGGGATACGCTGCTAATGGTCGAAGCTCAGCATGGCCGCTTTTTCCTCGATGACGAGGAACCGTTCAAGTGGGGTGACGAGGTC
>JAGNMT010000308.1 GCA_017991025.1 Verrucomicrobiales bacterium | reverse complement strand
AATTCAGCAAACTGGGCCGCATCCCTGTGCTCAAGGCGCGCATGAATGCCGACCTCCACATGGCCGAAGACCTCAAGAACACCGGCAAAGGCAACCTCTTTGTCATTTTCGGGGAACCCGACATCACTCTCATCAACGAACCCGACGACAAGATCCGGGTGAAAGTGAATGGGGTCGATGTCTTCAAACCCCAGACCGGCGAAGTCATCAGCGACGGTGCCGACGGCATCGCCTGCTGGTTCATCGACACCGACTACAACGAAGAGAGCTTCTTCGTCCGCCACGCCTACTTCCTCGGTGCCAACGACCCGTATAAATCCCTCAAAACCACCCTCAAGGCCGAAATCAACGCCGAAGCCTGGTCCACCCTGAACAGCGACACCTCACGTGCCTTCGAGAAACCAAACAGCGGGCGGATTGCGGTGAAGGTGATCAATCACCTGGGGGATGAGGTGATGAAGGTGTTTCGGGTGTAGCACGTTCGACGGCTCTCTGGCCCTCGACGTCAACGCTGTAGCCACCGCCGGCTCGTTCATTCGCGCCCTGCCTGCGGGCCTTCCGCTTCCCGAGTTGGCCCCCGAGCCGGACGGGGCGGTATCCCTCGACTGGATGGTCTCGAAGACCCGAATGTTTTCGGTGAGCTGCGGTTTGTCGTCACGGCTGGCCTACTCGTGGCTCGACGGCTCGGATCGGGGACACGCCGTCACAGACTTCGATGGGTGGGTCGTGCCGGATCGGATTCTCCAGGGCATTCATACGATCATTTACAATCGGAATCCATAGCACATGCGTCGAATTTAGCGTTTATAGCGGATATCTTATTGCCAACCTAAGCGGTTAGGTTAGGTTTCCCAAGCAACGGAAGTCCGTCGAAACACTCAACTCTCCCCACCACCCGGGGTGCCAATCCGGGATTTACCATGCTCACCACCCGAAACAACCGACTCGACCCTTCCCTGATCCCCGATGATCAGCTCGCGGAACTGGCAAAGCTGTTCACGAAGCCCGACCACGTGGCATTGATCGACGGACAGGGCAACCGAACCCACATCCCCGAGGTTCTCTTCACCCATCTCGCCCGGATTATCCGGCTGATGTCTGAGCACAAAGCCATCGTGATGATGCCTGAGGACGAAGCTTTTACCACTCAGGCAGCGGCGAACTATCTGGGTGTTTCGCGCCAGCACTTGGTCGATCTGCTCGAAAAGGGTGACATCCCTCATCATAAGGTCGGCACTCATCGCCGGGTAACTTTCCGCGATCTACTTACCTACGAAAGGCACCGCGACCGAACCCGGCGCGAAGCTTTGGATCGCATGGCAGACAAGGTCATCGCTTCCGGCAAATACGACTCCGATTACACTGGAGAGGAATGAGAGCCGACTACAAAGTCGTAATCGACTCCTGTGTGCTCGCCAATTACGGCGTTTGTGATCTTCTCTTGAGGCTGGCGGAGCGCCCCCGATTGTTCGTTCCTCATTGGTCAGAGGAGATTCTCAATGAAGTGAATCGGACTCATCTCAATAAGCTCCAATGGGACGCAGAGGTGGCGGCTTCTTTCCAGAGCGAAATCAGATTGGCCTTCCCTGAATCGATTATCGGTGGATACGAGAACCTGCTCTCTGATCTGTCAAACGATTCAAAAGACAGGCATGTGCTGGCCGCCGCAATCAAAGGTGGGTGCCCATTGATCCTCACTTTTAATCTGCGGCACTTTCCAAAAGAGTCCCTCGATCCATGGCAAGTCACAGCGGAACATCCGCAGGACTATCTGACGATCCTCTACGAGATGGAACCCATGCGAGTGGTCGCTTGCCTTGGAGAAATTGCAGGGAAACGCAACATCGAAATCGAGGATGTCCTCATCCGCCTGGGCAAAACCCTGCCGGTCTTTGCGAATCGTCTCCTCGACGATCTCTAAGCATCCCCCATGGACTTCCGCATCGCCGACACCTTCACCGACTCTCTCGCCCGCCTGACAGGCGAAGAACAAAAGTCAGTAAAAACCACCGCTTTCGATCTCCAGATCAATCCGGCGAACCCGGGGATGAGCTTCCACAAGCTCGATGCGGCGAAGGACAAAAACTTCTGGTCGGTGCGGGTGAGCTCAGACATTCGTCTCATCGTCCACAGGTCTTCTGGCAGTCTCCTGTTGTGCTACGTAGACCATCACGACAAAGCCTACGACTGGGCCTCCCGTCGTAAACTCGAAACGCATCCGAAAACGGGCGCGGCACAGCTGGTGGAGATCCGCGAAACGGTGCAGGAGATACTGGTGCCGGTCTATGTGCAGGCGGAACTACCGATCATCGAGAAGCCTGCGATTTTCAGCAAACGACACGACGACGAACTTTTGGGATATGGCGTTCCGCCAGAATGGCTGAACGATGTGCGAAAGGCGACCGAAGACACCCTTCTCCTACTCGCAGACCGGCTACCCGCCGAGGCTGCCGAGGCATTGCTGGAACTCGCTACCGGTGGTAAGCCTGTCACCACCACCGTAGTCGATCCCGTCGCAGAACCCTTTGACCATCCCGACGCCCTCCGCCGCTTCCGGGTGATGACCAATGTCGAGGAGCTACAACTCGCTCTCGATTTCCCATGGGAAAAGTGGACTGTATTTCTACACCCGGCCCAACGTG
Organism: Verrucomicrobiales bacterium; assembly: GCA_017991025.1. Taxonomy (GTDB): domain Bacteria; phylum Verrucomicrobiota; class Verrucomicrobiia; order Verrucomicrobiales; family DEV007; genus Arctic95D-9. The sequence continues at coordinate 2,621 of JAGNMT010000308.1, read as the reverse complement.
AGTTTGTCGAACGCGACTACTCCGGACCGGCAAGAATCTCCGGTTCTGCAGGAACCGGAAAGACGATCGTGGCCCTCCATCGTGCGGTGCGCCTCGCCCGTCTCCATCCAGACGCACGAGTGCTCCTGACAACCTTTTCAGATACGTTGGCGAACGCCCTGAAAACGAAGCTGAAGAGGCTAATCGGTAGCGAACCGCGCCTCGCCGAACGCATCGATGTGCATTCTCTGCCCTCTCTCGGCATCCGGCTCTATAAGGCCAATGTGGGGTCGGTGAATCTAGCGACCACGGAGGTGATTCGGGATCTTATCGAAGAAGCATCCAAAGAAGTGGAAGGGCACAAATTCAGCCTTTCTTTTCTCCTGGCCGAGTGGGAGCAAGTGGTCGATGCCTGGCAACTGGATACCTGGGAATCGTATCGTGATGTCGCTCGCCTCGGCCGGAAAACGAGGCTCCCCGAAGCCCAGCGAACCCTGTTATGGGAGATGGTAAAGAGGGTTCAATCACAGATGCGGGAGAAGAATCTCATCACGCAGGCAGGTCTTTTCACCCGGCTGGCCGCCTCACTGGCCCAGACAAAGAATCAGCCCTACGATTTCGCCGTCGTAGATGAAGCACAGGACATCAGCGTCGCTCACCTCCGCTTTTTTGCAGCCCTCGGAGAAGGTCGCCCGGATGCTCTCTTTTTTGCGGGGGATCTGGGACAGCGCATTTTTCAGCTGCCATTCTCCTGGAAATCTCTCGGCGTAGACATACGCGGACGCTCGCGCAACCTCCGCGTAAACTACCGCACCTCTCACCAGATCCGGATGCAGGCAGACCGACTCCTCGGTCCGGAGGTCGCAGATGTCGACGGCAACACGGAAAGTCGGCAGGATACGGTCTCGGTCTTTAATGGCCCGCCACCCATGATACAGGTGCTCAAAAACGAGTCCGAAGAGAATCAGTGTGTCGGGAAATGGATCTCAGAACAGATCGAGGCAGGCACCCTGCCCCACGAGTTCGGCGTTTTTGTGCGTTCCCCGGCACAACTGCAGCGGGCTGAATCTGCGGTAAAAACGACCGGCCTGCCCTATAAAATTCTCGATGAGCACGTCGAGACAACTAATGGTCATCTTTCAATCAGCACCATGCATCTGGCCAAAGGGCTGGAGTTTCGTTCTGTCGTCGTAATGGCCTGCGACGATGAGATCATACCACTACAGGAGCGCATCGAAACCGTGGGCGACGATGCGGACTTGCAGGAAGTCTACGACACCGAGAGACACCTTCTCTACGTCGCTTGCACCCGGGCAAGAGACCATCTCCTCCTCACCAGCGTGGATCCGGCCTCGGAGTTTCTGGATGATATGCGCTAACGTTTGGTCTGCGAGCCAATTTTTCGGCGAGGAGTCGTGCGAGATCGTGGAGTTTCTCCTCGATTTCGTCGGGAGATTCGACGGATTTTTCAGGGATAACTTGCCCATATTGCTGAATGGACACCCCTTCCCGGCGCGAGTCAGCTCCGATACTGTTTCAACGAGTTTTTGAGGGAGTCCCGGACGGCGGATCGCAATTCCTTCGGGGCGATCATAAAGCCGAAAGAAAGAGTGATTTCATCGCTGAAAATTGGACAAGAAAGAGTGTCTTTACATTCCCCAATTGCTTCATCGCTTTTCGGGCACCGCGAGGAAAATCGCTTGTCTTGCGGAGCATTTCGCAGAATCTGCAAATTGACGTTCTTCAAATTTCCATGACCAATTTACGCCGGAACCGATCCTTGATACGGAAATTGTTGGAGGCGGAGTCGCATCATCATTTGCTCACCGCACTTTTGGTGGCGGGCGGCACCTTTTTTGTCCTGAGCTGGTGGGTAAGATTCCCAGTGCGGATCATTCTCACGTGGGACGTGTTTGCACTGACGAGCATCCTCCTTGCTTTGGGGGGCATGTTGTCCAGTGGTGCAAAAGCTCGGGTCCGGGATGCCCGCAATCAGGACTCCGGTCGGATCGGCATCGCGATCTCGATGGTGGCCGGGGCCCTGACCAGTTTATTCGGTGCAGGCATTTTGTTGAGCCATGCAAAAGACCTCTCCGGCACCGCCGTGATTTCCCCGATCGTCCTCGCCGCGGGCACGGTCGCGTTGTCGTGGTTTCTCGTCCACACGCTCCTCGCCGTTCATTACACGCACCTATACTACCTCCCGAGCGAAGGCCGCGCGGGCGAGTCCGATCCCGGTCTTTCCTTTCCGGGAAAGGAGGACCCGGATTTCATCGACTTCGCGTATTTTTCGTTTGTCATCGGGATGACTTTCCAAGTCTCTGATGTGCAAATCACGGGGCGGACGATGCGTCGGACGGTGCTCATCCATAGTCTCCTCGCCTTTTTGTTCAACACCGTCATTCTTGCCTTTAGTATCAATCTCGCGACCACTTTGCTGTGATCCGCGTTGGATTCTCTTTTTCCGTGTCTTGTTTCAGGAGGAAACTGGATCAAAAGAGGAAGGGCAGGGTACCAGTGAAAATACCGCGACATCGACAGGTTCCGCGACGCAGGCGTGATCTGGAGGGCCCGTGAGCTGCGGAAGACTGTTCCATTGTGCGGGTAGGGTCGACCACAGCGGTACCTCGACGGGACGATAG
>JAGNMT010000307.1 GCA_017991025.1 Verrucomicrobiales bacterium | reverse complement strand
AGGTATCTGGCGCGACGTGGGGTAGGGACGGTTCGATGAACCGTCCGCCGAAGATTGCACCGACACCCAACGCGGACGCCCCGGCCAGGGGTGGCCCGGCGGAGCGTCCCTACCGGGGGATTCCAGAAGCTCGCGTTTCGTTGAGGGCCACAGCCCCCCATTTCGCTTAGACCCGTGCCATTTGGGCCTGTCCCCCGATTTGCCCCCGATTTGAACCAAAGGCGCCTATGCGGACGCTCCCTGCTGTCATTACGCGGTTTTCCCTTGCCTTTGTGGTAAAATGCCACAGACTTTAGAGGATGAGTAAATCGATCCGCATTAGCGATGAACTGGCCGCCAGCGCCGAAGAGGCAGCTGCGATGTCCCATCGCTCGCCTCCGCAGCAAATCGAGCATTGGGCTCAGATCGGTCGAGTTCTTGAGCCAACATTGTCCTACACCGCACAAGTGGCTGTCAAGCAGGCTACACGCTCCGATCTCGACGCCATCCTGGATCGAGTTGAAACGGCGGAAGGCATCCGGCAAGCCCGGGCAGTCATTCTCAGCACGGCGGGCTCCATCGAGTCTGCGGAATAGAGGGAGCGCAATGGCGGCCCCCCTCCTCATTATGGTTGCCGGACCCAACGGCGCGGGTAAATCCACTTTTTATGAAACCCACCTCAAGGCGCTCGGCTTGCCTTTCCTTAATGCCGATGTCCTTTCCCGAGACACTGGTTTGGATGCCTACGCAGCGGCTGATACGGTAGCCGCGATCCGCGATGAACTGATACGAAGGGGTGAAGGATTCGTGACAGAGACCGTCTTCTCCGATCCGGCGGGAGGAAAAGTGAGGGTGCTTGAGGAGGCAGCGAATTCGGGATACGACGTGACGCTGATCTACATCGGAATCAGCGGACCCGATCTGTCGCGCCGCCGCGTGCGGGCCCGAGTGGAGGCGGGCGGTCACGACGTGCCTGAGGAAAAGCTGACGGCGCGCTACGAACGGTCTCTAGCCAATCTGGAACGCGCCATCGCGTGCCTTCCACGCGTCTTGATCTACGACAATAGCTCTTTCGCGTCTCCCTTTCGTCTTCTCGCGGAATTCCGTTCGGGAGAGGTGACTCGAGAGGGGAGGGGCCCGGCCCCGGAATGGGCGAAGCCTTTCTTTCCCTGAGCCCGTCGGGCACGGCGCAACCTCGGCGGACGCGAACGCCATTACCACTTGAAGCAGGGCCGGGAGAAGTCGAGACTGGAGGGAATGGCAGAAAACCAAAATTCGAGTGTGGAACTCAGAGGCGTCACCAAATGGTACAATTCCGCCCCCGAGCGGCGCATTCTTGATGAACTTAACCTCGTCGTGAGCGCGGGGGAGCGTTTCGCCATTGTCGGACCGTCGGGATGCGGCAAGAGCACGCTCCTGAATCTGCTCGGGACGCTCGATTCGCCTTCTGAGGGAAAAATCATCATTGACGGCATCGACACGAGCGGGCTTTCTGAAAATGCGATTGCAAAGGTTCGCTCGGAAAAGATCGGATTCATTTTCCAGATGCATCATCTTCTCCCGCAATGCACCGCGTTAGAGAACGTGCTCATCCCGACGCTCGCCCTGGCGACCCGGCCGGATCCGGCCGCAGCATCGGCACGGGCGAAAATGCTGTTTGAGCGGGTCGGTCTCGCCGACAAGCTCAACAGCCAGCCGGGGCAGCTCTCGGGAGGCGAAAGACAACGCGTCGCGGTGGTGAGGGCGCTCATTAACTCGCCCAAACTCCTTCTTGCCGATGAGCCAACCGGTGCCCTCGATGAAGACAATGCGAAACGGCTCATGGATCTGCTCGTTGAGTTGAATACATCCGAAGGGCTTGCCATGATCGTGGTCACCCATGATTTGGCGATCGCGGAGGCAGTCGGCTCGATCCGGACTCTGAATCGTGGGAAACTGGAGGCAGCTCCCTTGTGACCCGTGACTCGTGACTCGTGACCCATGACATCCCTCCGCCTCATCCTCAGTTCCCTCTTCCACTACCGCTGGATTAATCTCTCGGTCCTCGCGGGTGTGGCACTGACCTCCGCAATCTTGAGCGGCGCACTCGTTGTCGGCGACTCGGTCAAAGAGAGTCTGCGGAAAAATGCCGCCGCCCGTCTCTCGAAGATCGGTCCTGTCATGCTCGGCGGGGAGCGTTACTTTACCGTATCGCTCGCTGATCGTCTTGCTGCGGAGATGGGGGAAGATGCCTTGGTCGCGCCTATCCTTCAGGTCATAGGAACCGCCTCGAACCGGGAAGGCGGCCGGCGTGTCAATCAGGTTCAAATTCTCGGGGTCGATGAGCGGTTCTGGAAGCTGTCGAACCGGGGCGAAATCCCCGAAGGTTTCACCGACGAAAGGTGGATCGCGATCAATGAGCCGCTCGCTGATCGCATCGGCGCCGGCGTCGATGACACTCTCATCGTCAGAGTCGAGATTCCGGGCGCGCTTTCGAAGGATGCGCCTCTTTCGGGCGAGTCAGAGCAAACGACACCGTTCACTGCCGCAATCACCGCCGTGCTTGATGCGGAGAATTTTGGCCTGTACTCACTAAAGTCGGAGCAGGTTCCCCCGGCAACGATTTTTCTCCGACGGGAGCGGCTCGAGACCATTCTTGAACAGTCCGGCCGTGCGAATGTTATCCTCGGCGAAAGCAGTCTCGACGCCGGTGCCTTTGCGGCGGCAGCGGGAAAAGTGTGGAACTTGGAGGATCTGCAACTCAGTGTTTCTCCTGTCGGTGAGGATGGCATCAGCCAGGCCGTCAGTTCGCGGGTTTTCTTCGACGGGGTCATTGTCAGGGCGCTTGAAAAGATCGCCGGGGTGAGTTCCCCGGTTCTCACCTACCTGGCGACCGACATTGGTTCCGGGAAGAACCATACCCCCTATTCGATGGTGACCGGTGTTGGTTCGGCGCTGAACGGGATTGTCGGACCGGATCTTAGCGACGGGCAGATCATTTTATCGCAATGGCTCGCCGATGACCTGTCTGCCAGGGAGGGAGACAAGGTCACACTTGTTTACAACGTCGTCGGTGCGGGGCGTGCCCTCGTTGAGGAGAATCGCCAGTTTACGGTCGCAGGGGTTCGGCCGATCGGCGAGGCGGGATGGGATCAGAGCTGGACTCCTGAGTTCCCGGGTATCTTTGATGTCGACGGGCTCGACGACTGGGAGCCGGGAATTCCAATTGATCGTGATCGGATCCGCGATAAGGACGATGCGTTCTGGGATCAATATAAGACGACTCCCAAGGCCTTTGTTTCCCTGGGTGCGGCGCGAGCGATGTGGGCTAACCGTTTCGGGGATGCGACCGCGTTGCGATTTCGTCTGAAGGACGGAGAACCGCCTCTGGTCGATCAACTGCGTGCACATTTGAAACTTACCGATCTCAACATGGCGTTTCGGGATTTACCCGCCGAGGCGACTTCGGCGGTGGCGAATTCTTTCGATTTCGGGGCGCTCTTTGCGAGTATGAGTTTTTTCCTGATCGTCGCCGCGCTCGTGCTTGCCGGTCTTGTTTTTGTCTTCGGTATCGAACAGCGGTCCTCGCAGATTGGCCTGCTCCTCGCGATGGGGTTTACCCGTTCCCGGGTGCGGCGCTTTTTTTTAGTTGAAGCACTGATTCTCTCGATCACCGGGGCCGCCCTCGGACTTCTCGGCGGCTACGTCTACACCCGTCTCGCGCTCTATGGCATGTCCAGTGTCTGGCAGGAGGCGGCAGCAGGGATGGAGTTCACCTACTCACTTCGGCCTGGCACGCTTCTCGTTTCCTTCGTCATCACGATCCTTGTGGCGCTTGTGGTGGTCTGGTTCTCGAGCCGAAGAGTGACAGCGATTCATCCGAGCGCTCTGATCTCAGGCGGTGACGATCTCTCCACCGGCGCGGCAGGGCGATGGCGCGGCGACATCGTCGCGCTCGTAACCGGCATTGTCGGAGCGTCAGGTTGTCTCCTCGCTCCCAAAGTCGAAGGGACCATGGCCGAGCAGGGACTTTTCTTCGGTGCGGGTTTTCTCATCACCGTCGCGGGAGTCGCCTTTTGCTCTATCCTCATCCGTCGTTATATGCGGCCCTCGTCCGTCTTGAAATCTCTCGCGGCTCTCGGTCGTCAGCACACGGTGCGCCGGCGTGGACGCAGCCTCGCCGTCATTGCACTGATGGCGTCGGGTGTGTTTATGGTCACGGCGATCAACTCTTTCCGTCTCGACGGGACACGGGGAGCCGAGCGCCGAAATGCGGGTACAGGCGGCTTTGCTTATGTGGGGGAATCGACGCTACCTGTCTACGAGGATCTTAACGGAGCAGCCGGCCGGAAAAAATTCGGGCTCGACGCGTTCAGCGAAAAGTTCACCGTGCTGCCCCTTCGAGTCAGTAACGGAGACGACGCGAGTTGCCTCAACCTCAATCGTGCCCAGCGTCCCCGCCTGATTGGCGTGAGCACGGATCGGATCGCGGCGATCAATCCTTTCACCTTCACCGGGAAGATCGCCAAGCCAAGAAACGGGGAAAGCCCATGGCGGCTTCTGACGGCGGAACATCCTGCCCTGGAAGACGGGACGCCTGTGATCGCAGGGATCATCGATCAGAACACGGCAATCTATGCGTTGCAGAAGGGGATCGGCGACACAATTATTTACGAGACGGTTTCCGGCCAGGCCTTTGCGGTCTTAATCTGCGGTTTTCTTGAAACCTCCATTTTGCAGGGCAGTCTTCTCATTGATGAGGCAAATTTCATTCGTTTTTTTCCGGATGCCGGCGGGTATCGGTTTTTCCTGATGGACGGCAAGGGCGGGAAGTCGCTCGAACCGGTCGCAGCGCATCTCACGCGGATGTTCGGTGATCTCGGGCTCGAAATGCGCCCGGCCGCGGACCGGCTCAATGAGTTCAATGCCGTCCAGAACACCTATCTCAGCATTTTCTCCACCCTCGGCGGGCTTGGCATTCTCCTGGGAACGCTCGGACTGGCGATCATTGTGGGAAGGAATGTCATGGAGCGGCGGGGACAACTCGGGGTGATGCAGGCGATGGGATTCACGCGGGAGAAACTTGCCGGCATGGTCCTTTCGGAACACTGGTTTCTGCATTTGTCAGGAGTCATTGTCGGTCTTGGAGCCGCGCTCATCGCTGTTCTTCCCGAACTGACCAAAGGGTCGTCATCTCTGCCCTGGGGGCTCCTCGCGGGGATCAACGGTGCAGTTTTAATCGGGGGGCTTTTCTTTTGCTGGGGGGCTGCGAAGGTGGTTCTGCGCGGAAACTTGATGGAGGCTATCC
>JAGNMT010000306.1 GCA_017991025.1 Verrucomicrobiales bacterium | reverse complement strand
GTCCGGAAAAAGCAGCGCTGGATCCGGAGAATCATCTTTGGGCGCATCGTCCCGCGCGCCGTCTCGAGGCGGAGGCGATCCGCGACGCCCTGCTGCAGGTCGGCAACCGGCTCGACAACACGATGTATGGCCCGTCCGAGGCAAACGCTGAAAGCGGCCGTCGCAGCGTCTATTTGCGCGTGAAGCGGAGTGAGCTGGTTCCGATCATGACCATGTTCGACGCGCCGGAGCCGAACCAGAGCATCGGGGATCGCGGCAACACGACTGTGCCGACCCAGGCCCTCGCGATGATGAATTCGAATTTCGTCCGCGACATCGCGAACCGTCTCCAGGCCCGCGTCGAAGCCACCCGGCCCGCGACGACGGAGGAAGCGATCACCCGAGCCTACGAGATCGCCCTCGGCCGCTCCCCCGGACCCGATGAAGTCGCGCGCATGAAATCCTACATAGCCCAGCAGGCGGCGATGCTGGGTAATCAACCCGACTCCGCAACCCAGGCGATGCGTGAGTTTTGTCTCGCGCTCCTGAGCTTGAATGAGTTCATCTACGTCGATTGATAGACCTCTCTTTTTCGCCGTCCTACCTCCTGTGGATCATGTTCAACGAAACCCACCCCGATTCCCTCATCCTGCCGGCCCGCCGCCGGTTTCTGAAACAATCGTGCCTCGGCTTCGGCTCGGTCGCCCTCGCTTCGATGCTGAACGAGCAGCGCGCCCTCGGCGCATCGACGCTCACGGGCGATCCCCTCGCGATGCGGCCGCCTCTTTTTGCGCCAAAGGCGAAATCGGTGATCTGGCTTTTTATGACCGGCGCGCCGTCGCAGGTGGACACGTGGGATTACAAACCGGAACTGCAGAAACGCAACGGCGAGCCTCTCCCGGGCAGTGATGCCAAAACGGGGTTTTTCACGACCAGCGGCAAGATTCTGAAATCGCCCTTCGGCTGGAATCAACACGGTGAATCGGGAACCTGGGTCTCCGATATTTTCCCGCACCTCTCGCAGCATGTGGACCGCATGGCCTTCATCCACTCGATGTATTTGAAGGCCAACAACCACGCGCCCGCCTCGATGGAGCTGATGTGCGGGGCGAGTCAGCCCGGGCGTCCCAGCGCCGGTGCATGGATGACCTACGGCCTCGGCGCGGAAAACCGGAACCTGCCCGCTTTCGTCGTCATGCACGAGAGGCGTCCGCGGGGGGACGACCAGATCTGGTCGGCGGGATTCCTGCCCAAGACCTACCAGGCCCTCACCCTCGATGCCAAGCGCAATGGGGTCATCGACAACCTCGCGCGGCAGAAGGTCCAGAGCGAAGCGCAGCAGCGCGCCTCCCTCGATCTGCTCAAGGAAATGAACCAGCGGCATTTAGAAAGCCGTTCGACCCAGGGCGACCTCGCCGCGCGCATCAATTCCTTCGAACTCGCCTACCGCATGCAGATGTCGGCACCCGAAGCGATTGAATTAGCCGGTGAAACCGAGGCCACAAAAAAGCTCTACGGGCTCGACAACAAGAATTGCGAAGTCTTCGCCCGCCAGTGCCTCACCGCCCGGCGGCTCGTCGAGCGCGGGGTGCGGTTTGTGCAGATTTTTGCCGGCAAAAACGCCGGGGGCGACGGTGCCGTCGATGATGTGCCATGGGACGGTCACAACAACATCGAAACGAATCACCGCGCCTGTGCCGCCGCGACCGATCAGCCCGCCGCCGCGCTCATCGCCGATCTCGCCTCGCGGGGGCTTCTCGACGAGACGCTCGTGATCTGGGGAGGCGAATTCGGACGCACCTCCGACTCGCAGGGCAGTGTCGGACGTGATCACAACCCGAACGGATTCACCCTCTGGATGGCCGGAGGCGGCATCAAAGGCGGCGTTCACCACGGGGCGACCGACGAGTTCGGCTACAAGGCGGTGGAGAACCGGGTCCATGTGAATGACCTCCACGCCACGATGCTGCACCTCCTGGGGATCGATCATGAAAAACTCACCTACCGCCACAGCGGTCGCGACTACCGGCTCACCGACCTCGGAGGCAAGGTAATTCCGGAAATACTGGCGTGAGATGGACTTTCCTCCCCAACTCCGGCGACGGGCCTTTCTCGGGCGTGCCTCGCAGGGCCTCGGAGCCGTAGCGCTCGCTTCGCTGCTGAATCCCAGGCTCCTTTGCGCGTCACCTTCACAAGGTGTTTTAAAAGATCTACCGCTGCCGCAAAAGGCAAAACGGGTCATCTGGCTCACGATGGCGGGAGGACCGTCGCACCTTGAGCTCTTCGATTACAAAACAAAACTGGCGGAAATGGACGGCAAGCCCATGCCCGATAGTTTTACAAGAGGCCAACAGCTCGCCCAGCTCCAGGGACAGGCGCTCATTTGCCAGGGGCCACAGTTTGCCTTTCAAAAGCACGGCAAAAATCAGACCGAACTCTCCGAGCTACTGCCGCACCTCGGGTCTGTCGTGGACGACATTTGTCTCGTGAAATCCATGACCACCGACGCCATCAATCATGATCCGGCGCACATGTTCATGAACACCGGCTCCCAGATCGCGGGGCGTCCGAGTATGGGGGCATGGATCACCTACGGGCTTGGCAGCGAATCAGAGGATCTGCCCGGCTTCGTGGTCCTGATGTCCACCGGCAAAGGCCGCTCTCCCCAACCCATCGCCGCCCGGCAGTGGAGCAGCGGATTCCTGCCCTCAAAACACCAGGGGGTGCAACTGCGTTCCCTCGGCGATCCGGTCCTCTATCTCACCAACCCGCCCGGCATCAGCGGAAAAAGGCAGCAGGGCGATGTTGACGCCATTAATGCCCTCAATCGGCAGCGCGACGCCCTTGTTCACGATCCCGAGATTTCCACCCGCATCGCCCAGTATGAGATGGCCTTTCGCATGCAAACCAGCGTGCCTGATCTCGTCGATATCCGCAGCGAAGGGGCAAAGACGCTGGACCTCTATGGCTGCCAGCCCGGCGACGGTTCTTTTGCATCGAACTGTCTACTTGCACGCCGCCTCGCCGAGCGTGGCTCACGCTTCATCCAGCTCTATCATCGGGACTGGGACCATCACAGTCTTCTAAAAGAAGAGCTGCCGCTGCGCGCAAAGGAAGTGGACCGCGCCTGCATGGCCCTCATCGTCGATCTGAAACAGCGTGGTATGTTCGACGACACACTCATCGTGTGGAGTGGCGAGTTCGGGCGCACGCCCATGAAGCAGGGCAACAAAGGCCCCGTCGGCCGCGATCATCACAACAAAGCTATGACCATGTGGCTCGCCGGAGCAGGCATTCAGCGCGGCCTCGTCTACGGGGCGACTGACGATCTCGGCTATGCGGCCGTCGAGAACATCACCACCGTCCATGACCTGCATGCCACGATGCTGCACCAACTCGGTATCCAGCACGATGCTTTCAGCTATAAATTTCAAGGGCTCGACGCCAAACTCACCGGCGTCGAAGGCGCGAAAGTCATTAAAGACATTCTCGCCTGAAAGAGCGGCGGAAATGATTCGCGCTAGGACCCGGTCTTCGCCTTGCGGACCCGTTTTTTCGGCTCGGGAGCGAGTGTCATTTGCGGCGTCACTTTGATGCCCATGCGCTTGTAGTAATCGAGCATCTTCTCGGTCGCGACACGTCCCGCTTCGAGAACCATGGCGGACATAGGGTCGGGCTGTGGCGGGTTCGATTCCATGAGATTGGTCGCGTTGAGTAGATCAATAAGATCCTTGATCGAGTGGGTTTTGTTACCGGCAATTTTTCGCGGAGGAGGACTTGTATTCTCCCACACGCCCCACTCATCCGCAAGAGGCAGGTAGTCGGAGATGAAATGCCGCAAACTCCGTTCGTAGCGTCTCGCGACATCGTCGGGGGGGACATCGTGGCCGCCCATTCGCACGCGGAGCCTGACCCGTTGCACCGCCTGCGCGGCGGAGGCGATCATGACGTAGTGGAGAACGATATGATAACCGCGTTCTTTCGCCGCGCGCAGCATCGCCGCATAGGTTTTCCCGCTGAGGGTGGACTCGAGGGCAAAGCTCGTTCCTGCAGCGATCATCGTACGCGCCTCCTCAATGACAAGGCGTCCCGCCTTGAAGGCCGAGAGCGTCGGATCAAGCGGCGAGAGGCCGCGCGCGATCTCATCCGCGTTGAGAAAACGCATCAGTCCCAAACGCGGCAGCAGCTCGCGGGCGAGGGTGGTTTTGCCCGCGCCGTTGCAGCCGCCCATGATGCACAGAGTCGGAGTCATAGTCTTCTCTATCTCTGTCACGAATCCAGGCTGAAAGCAACAGGGTCGGGTCCCGGAGGCAACCCTGTCTGGTCATCGTGAAATACGATGTCGAGTTTTTACCGGATTTCCCGTAATAATAATAAAGCCCCATGCTGCCACCCGAGGACATTGCCGCCGCCCTGCTCGCCCAACGCCTTCCGTTGACGGCCTACCTCGCCAGTGTGACGCGGGACTTCCATCTCGCTGAGGATGTCTTCCAGGAAGTTTCGGTGAAGGCCGTCGGTCGTGCTGCAGAGTTCGAATCGCCTGCCCATGTCATCCACTGGGCCCGCGTCGCGGGGCGAAACCGGGCCATCGACATCCTCCGCTCCCGTGATGGGCGCTACGTCGGTCTGAGCGAGACCATGCTAGCCACTCTCGCTGCGGAATGGCCGGAGAAGGCCGACGCCGAACCGCTCCACGACGCCCTCGCTCACTGCCTCAAGACCATCACCGCTAACAACCGCGAACTGCTCCGCCTCCGTTATTTCGAACGGCGCCCCTGCGACGAGGTCGCGGCGTTGACCGGGAGGAAAATCGAAACCGTTTACCAGGCGCTCACCCGTCTCCACAAATCACTCGGCGATTGCATGAGAGCGCGCCTCTCCACCGAAGTCTCATCATGAATCATCCTGACACATCCACACCCGATCTCGTTTTCCTCGAACAACTCGTCCGCTTCCAGGACGGTGCGCTCCCGGCGGACGAGATCGCCGCGCTCGAGGCCGCGATGGAGGAGGATCCCGAAAAACGACGGTCCTTTGCCGTGATGCAGCTCCGCTCGATGGCCCTGCACGATCAGTTCCGGCATGAGGCCTTCCGCTCGCCGGCTCCGGTGGCGTCTTCTTTCCGGCGGACGCTGCGTCCGGCCCTCGCGGCGGCGGCGGGGCTGGTGATCGGTCTTTTCGGGGCTTCAGTGGTGTGGGCGATCTCGTCTCCGCGGGCGACGACGGAGCGGCTCTTTTCGCTGGTGAACGGGGGCTTCGAAGAGGCAGAGCCGGGCCGTGGTTTTCCTACGG
>JAGNMT010000305.1 GCA_017991025.1 Verrucomicrobiales bacterium | reverse complement strand
GTCTATACCGCTGCGGTCACGATTGTGATTCTGCTCCTGGTAAAAGCGGTCTGTCGCGGGCTCCGGGTTTCGGAAGAGGACGAGCGCCTCGGGCTCGATCAGGCGACCCACGGGGAAAGCGCCTACAACGATTGAACTACACCCGGTCAAAACCGGATTTTGCACGAACGAAGGAATCTCCTTGCACTGCGCCATCGCGCCTTGCAAGGAGGGAGGTGGCGGGATTGCTTACTCGGCACTCTTGCCCTTTTTCGTTTCAACGGCGTGCCCGTCGCTGAAGAGGAATTTCAGATCGTCCATCTCAAGGTTCCGGGTGAAGCCTTCCTCGCCAAGTACGCTGGTCATCATCGCGCTCTTCTGCTGCTGGAGGATGCGGATCTTTTCCTCCACGCTGTCGCGCATGAGGAGGCGGTAGGCATTGACCTTGCTCTCCTGCCCGATGCGGTGACAACGGTCAATCGCCTGGTTCTCGACGGCCGGGTTCCACCAGGGATCGTAAAGGATGACGTAACTCGCCGAAGTAAGGTTGAGGCCGCTGCCTCCGGCCTTGAGGGAGAGGAGGAAGACCTTGGCCTCTTTTGTTTCCTGGAAGTCGCTGATGACTTCGTGACGATTCTTTGTCTGTCCGGTGAGGTAGCTGTAGGGGCGCTCCCGGTCTTCAAGTTCGTCGCGGATGATATCCAGCATGGAGACAAACTGGCTGAAGACGAGGACTTTGTGGCCTTCCTCGTGCAACTGGTCGAGCAGGTAGAAAAGGGCGTTCAGCTTGGCGCTTTCCTCGTGGCGATATTTCGCGTCGATGAGTCCGGGGTGACAGCAGATCTGGCGAAGACGCATGAGCCCCTGAAGGATCACGAAGCTGTTCTTACGAAGGCTCTCGTCGGTCTCGATACCGAGGAGGACCTTTTGGATGCGTTCCATCTCGGAGCGGTAGAGCTGCTTCTGCACGTCCTCCATTTCGCTGAAGACATCTTCCTCGATTTTGGGAGGGAGGTCGAGGGCGACTTCACCTTTGGTGCGCCGAAGCAGAAAAGGACGGAGGCGGGCGGTGAGACGGCTCTGGGATTGGCCGTCCTTGCGCTTGTCGAAGTTCTCCCGGAAATACTTCCGGTCGCCGAGGATACCGGGCATCGCAAAGCCCATGAGACTCCAGACATCGAGGAGCCGGTTTTCGATCGGGGTTCCGGTGAGGACGAGGCGGTTCTGGCTTTCGAGGGCCCGGGCGGATTTGGCCGCCTTGGAGTCGGGGTTCTTGATTTGCTGGCCTTCGTCGAGAATGATGCCGAGCCATTTGATCGACTTGATCTCATCGGCACAGGTCCGAAGCTGGCTATAGTTGATCACGAGCAGATCGATGTCCTTGCCGAGGCGTTCGACCTCGAGTTCGGTTTTGTTGCGAAGAACCTGGACGCGAATCGAAGGTGAGGCTTTTTTCACTTCATCGCCCCAGACATCGAGAACGGATTTCGGACAGACGACAAGGCTGGGCGGAACTTCATCACCGCATTCCTCTCGCAGCCAGAGCAGCCAGGTCAGGGTTTGGATGGTTTTTCCGAGACCCATGTCATCGGCGAGGATGCCGCCGAATTGATTGGTCGAAAGGTAGGCGAGGAAGTGAAATCCTTCGATCTGGTAGGGACGAAGATTCACGTTGAGGCCGGGGGGGATCTCGGGACGGACTTGCAGCTTGAGATTTTTCGCCCGGTCCGTGATCCTTTCCCAGGCTTTGGCGTCGAAGACTTCCCTTGCGGCCGGTTCGGCGAGCTGGAGGGCGTGGAGGCGATGCACTTCTCCAGTGAGATCAAAGGGATCAAGCCCGATTTTCGAGACAGCGACCTGCTGCTCTTCACTGAGATTCATTTTCAGGCGAAGCCAGCCACCGCGATCCATACGGACAAACTGTCCCCGTGCCTGAACGAGTGCGCGGATCTCCTCCTGGGAGAGGTCGAGACCATCCACTTTGACGACCACTTTGAGATCGAACCAGTCGATCTCTTCGTTCACCACCTCGAAGGAGACCTGCGCCTCGATCGGATCGGCTTCGAGAGTGGCAAGGTCCTTGTCGGCCCGGATTTCGATCTCCTTCGGCAGAGACTCAAGCCATTCGGCGTATTTTTCAGGGAAATTTTTGGTCACGCGGGCCCGGTAACAGCCCAGGTTGCCGTCGAAAGTCGGCTGCATCGGGGCGACAAACCGGCCCACGCGTCGTTGGAGGCTCCTGTCATAGCGGTAGAGGCGATCAGAGGCCTCTTTCTGGTGCTTCACGACTTCCCAACCTTCGCGACCGAGGATCTCTTCCCGGGTGTCATCGCTGTTGGTCGCGAGGATTTTCATCAGCATGTGCTCACTCGACGCACCGGTGGCACTGCCGGAAATACTGAGTTCGAAAATGACCTTGAGCGTCTCCTCCTGGATTTTTTTCGCGAGCTCGGCCGGGATCGTCGAGTTAAGTCGGTAGAGGAAGGCAACGCCTGACTCGCTCTCGATAATGCTCCGGGGAACCACGACGCGGGGATCGATTAGTGTTTCGGCCTTGACCCAGTGTTCGGGGCCGCGGAAGACCCACTCGTCACTCATGTAGAGTGCCTCATCCCCGGGAAGGAGCCTGACGGTGTGGGAGACATCGCGATCATCCGCCGTCAGCAGTTGCATTTCGTAATCTTCCGAGCCCATCGAGTCGGCCCGACAGGTCCATCGAAGGGGTTTTTCACTGATGCGGAAGGGGTGTTCGTCAAGATTGACGATGAGTCCCTCAAGTTCGGGCTGATGAAAGAGCCGGTTGAGAAACCGGCAGTTTTCGATCTTGTCCAGAATGAGACCGCCGTTGAGCGCTTCATCTTTGGACGCGGCATGGATAAATTTGCTCCAGAGGATTTCCGAAGGGCCGGTCATACGAAGACCTCCATTGGTATATCGCTCTTCGAGGCGGGCGAACTGCTCGGGCTCGGAAATGCGTTCAAATGTGCCGCTCTCTCCTGCTTTGACCATCAGCCGGGCTTCGCGAGTGCTGATGCGCAGGCGGAACTCCACGAGCTCGACGGGTTCTTCCGCGGGGCGTTTTTCGAACACCTCGACCTGATAACGCCACTCGCTCTCCTCGCGACGCCTTTCCCAGGCCTCCATGCGCTCGCGGGTCCACTCGCGATCAGTGATGACCTCGAGAAAAGGGGGAAAGTCGTAGTTTCCCTTTTCGAACGCATGCGAGACGTAGTTCCAGAATTCAACAATATCGGTCGGGGCGACAGGCCATAGGACGAGCGGCTCAAAGCTGTCAACGGGCCAGCGCGGGTTCAGCCGCACGAGATCGGAGTCGAAAATTTCCCGCTCCATTTCGAAGCGGCGATAGCGGCGCTCGATCTTGCCGAGGTACTCATCTTCTTCACCGGTGAGCGCGCGGCTCAATTTGTCTTCGATGACTTCGGTTAATGACTTCTGACCGATCTCATTGGGCGCATCGGGCAGATCGCCTTTTCGGGCCACCTTCTCCAGCATGGTGGCATAAAGGGAGGCGCGGCCGGAATCACTTTTTTCATCGGCTTCGCCGATCCATTCATTTCCCTGCAACTGAATGCGTGTGCGGCAGGACCAGCCTTCGTCTTCGATCCGCCCTTGAATGAGAAGATGATTACCGAATATCTGCGTAACCGCTCCTTCATCGTGAAGGCGCTGGCCTTCTTTCTTTTCGTCATGCGAGAATGAATTGAGGAAGTCGAGCGTCGCGCGATCTACGTTCATAAATGGAATAGAAACGGGGGAGGAGGGTTGAGGGAATGGTGTCGGATAAACGTCTGCGAACGCAGAAGTGGAGATCGACTCACTCCGTGGAATAGAGACGGTCAGCCCGAAACGAGGGCCGGTAACTTGGCCCAGTCTTTAGCAAGCGTCAACCATTCGGGAGCAGAAGGCCGTCTTTCGAGATGCGGGAAACTTTCCCATGGAAACGACAAAGCCCCCGTGGTGAACTCCAGAGGAGGCTTTTACAGCGAAAGCGGGACTGTTGGCCCGGGAAATCCCGGTGACCCTGCCCGCTGTCCGGTCGTCGATTAGAGGCGACGATAATGTTGCAACATCACCTGTTCGTTGAGTTTCAGGTGTGACTCGACTTCATTGAGTGATGCAGGATCGGCCTCGAAATGAACCTGCACATAGTAGCCGTGCTTCTGTTTGCTGTTGTTGGGGAAGATAAACTCCTTGCGCCCGAGACGCTCGATTTGTTCGAGCTTGGCACCGTTTGACTCGAGTTCCTTGGTGATTTTCCCCACCATTTCATCAATTCCCTCTTCCTGGCCCTGAAGTTTGAGAATGTAGACTCCTTCGTATTTGCGTTTCATGAGTAGTTGCGTGGTATTCAATCCGACGATTTTTCCGGTTCGCTGTATGCGTTGATTAGGCCCGCCGGTTGAACTGATTCATTGCTGATTCCAGACCGGCGGAAAGCGCATAGTTTACTCCATCTACAGCAATCGCTAGGACTTTTTCCATTTCGGACCATTCTTCCTCACTGAATCGACCCAGGACATGGTCGGTGAGTGCTTCATTATCAACGCGTGAGCCTATTCCGATCTTGAGTCGTGGAAAGGCGTCGATCCCGAGGTATTCAATGATGGATTTTATCCCGTTGTGTCCGCCGGCGGAACCATTCGCGCGGAAGCGGAGGCTACCAACGGGCAGGGAGACATCGTCGTAGAGGACCAGGATTTGCTCTGGAAGCACCCGGTAATGAACCGCGAGGCGGGTGACCGCATTTCCGCTGAGATTCATGTAGGTGAGTGGTTTTGCGAAGATGAGACGGTTACCGTCGGCAGCGACTTTGGCGCGGAACTTATGTTCCTTCTCCCACTTGAGGCCATGATCTTTAGCCAGAAGATCCACCAGCTCGAACCCGATGTTGTGCCGGGTTTTCTCGTATTCCGGTCCCGGATTACCCAGGCCGACGACGAGACGGATACCGCCGAGGTCGGGAGAATCCCCGGATCCGGGGCGGGAAATAAAACGATCTAGGAAGCTCACAGGAGAACTAAATCGATTCGAAGGCGGGTGCAACTACGGTTCACACGGAAGGGGGCTGCCATCAAAAAATCAAACCAGATAATCCGGTGAGTCCAAACCAGCACGACTATCCTTCCGTCCCCGTCACTCGCAGTATTGTCTGAATAATGAGAAAGAGCAATATCCCGCCCGGCATTCCGTACAAAAGAAAACCATAGGCAGTCTGGAGACGCTGGAACTTCTTCTGGATGACCAGGCCAATGACGTATATGTCAGCGGCCATGGCCGAATAG
>JAGNMT010000304.1 GCA_017991025.1 Verrucomicrobiales bacterium | reverse complement strand
ATGCTTTCAGACTTGTTTGCCATCCGGGGGGGATTCTAGACTGATATTTCAGAAACGTCACATACATTGTCAAATTCCTCGAAGAGGGGCGGGAATCCAAACGCATCCCAGCGTTACAGATTTGTCACCGCGACTGACTTTTCATTCATCAAAGAAAGTTGAGTGTTAAGGCGTTAAAAAGAGTTGATCGCTGCCGCCCACATCCTTATGCCCACCATCCTGATTGTTGATGATGAAGAAGACATCCGCGAACTCATCTCGGTAAGTCTGATGCGGGAAGAGGACTACAAACTGCTCGAGGCAGTCAATGGGCTCGAGGCCCTTCAACTGGCAAGAGCAACCCGACCCGATCTGATTATCCTCGATTTGATGCTCCCGGAGATGGACGGCCTCACTGTCTACAAGAATCTCCGAGAAGATGCCCGCACTAATTCGATACCAGTCATCATGCTCACTGCGCGGGGCCGCCTTGAGGAGAAGATCCTGGGCCTCGGACTCGGTGCCGACGACTACATGGCAAAACCGTTCAGCCCGAAAGAATTGATGCTGCGAGTCCGCAATCTCCTGCGCCGCACGAATCCCAATCAGGGGAGCAATGTGATCGAATCGGGCCCGTTCAGCCTCGACAAGAACTTCCTTAAACTTCTGCTCAACGGTGAATCGATCGAGCTGACCTCGACCGAGTTCAAACTCCTTCTGAGCATGATCGAGTCTCCTGGCATCACTCAGGAGCGTGGCGATCTACTGAAGAAAGTGTGGGGCTACGGCGACCTCATCCAGACCCGAACCCTCGACACACACATTAAGCGTCTCCGGGAAAAGCTCGGCTCCCACGGAAATTCCATCGAAACCGTCCGCGGAGTAGGCTATCGTTTCTGCGAGCACTGATCTTTATCCGATATTGCAGAGGCGAAGAGTTATGCTGGAGTCCCCCATCCTTATTGCCATTCCGTCGATTCTGGCCCTCTACTTCGGGATTCGCTATTCCCGCCTTAATAAAGGCGTCCGGGAGTTGGCGCAATCACTCACCCGGGGAGCCGACGATCTCCACCTCGATCTGTCCCCATCCGCCGAGCAGGAAGCACTGGCGCCTTTACGTAAAGCAGTGCTTAACACGGTAAGTGAGGCGGCTCTCGTTCGGGATTCCGAGAGGAAACAGCGGGAGTTTCAGGAAGCCCTCCTCAACGAGATCAAAGATGCCATTTTTATCCTCGACCAAAACCGCGAGATTCGCTTTCTAAACGAGGCGGCACGACTCCTCTTCCCGAGTGATCAACCGTACCGGGCAAGGGCGTTCCTTGATGTTTGCCGCGACCACCGGGTCTTTGACACACTCGAGTTGGCAGAAGAGGTCGGGGCTAAGGTTTCCGATAACATTACTCTGCGTGTCAGCGATAAGAGAACTAACCGTCTCCGTGAGATCACCCTTCTCGTCGAAGCGGAACCGCTTTCCCCGGGATCGAGCCTTCAAAATACCGGATCATGGATCCTGATGAAGGATGTCTCCCGCCAATTGGAGACCGAACAAATCCGGCGCGAATTCGTTGCCAATGCCTCTCACGAATTGCGGACCCCGCTCTCGATCATCAACGGTTATTTGGAAACGATGGATGACACCGATGTCGACCTCAGTCAGGCTGTCTATCGCCGGGCGATCCGGACAATGCGCAAGCACGGAGAGCGCATCGCGAGGATTGTCGACGACATGCTCACCATCTCAAAACTCGAGAGCGCCAGTGATATGCTCAGCAGAGAGCCGTTCAGTATTCGCGACTCACTCGACGACATGATAAGGCAGCTCATGCCTATCATTGAGCAAAACCAGGCCCGGGTGACGGTGATGGCCGATCCGGAGTCAGACTGGACGCTGATCGGGGATCGCTTTTACTGGGATCAGATTTTTTTCAACCTTATCGAAAACGCGCTCAAACAAAACCCGAAGCCCGGGCTGAACATCAACATCACTTTCCGGCTGGAGAATAGACGCTATCTCATCATGATCGCTGACGACGGAATCGGCATTCCCGCTGCAGATGTCGCCCTCGTCTTTAAACGGTTCTACCGGGTCCAGAAACACCACGCCCAGACGCAGGTGAAAGGAACCGGTCTCGGGCTCTCCATCGTGAAACGTGCCGTAGAGGCGCACCATGGTAAGATCGAAGTGGCTAGTCGGCCCGGCGTCTCCACCGTCTTCACGATCTCAGTCCCCCAACCCGCGCTTCAGGCATCTGTTACCCCCGGAAAAGAGGGGAAAGGGAAATGACCCGAATTACCAGGGTTCAATCCCCTTTCACTTCAACGGCGTGCATCCATAAGACGCATTACGTAATACAGAAGTTGTCCTATTGAGGCAATCGCGGCAACGGTGTAGGTCATCGCAGCCCAGAAAAGCGCATTCTTCGCTTTGTCATGATCGAGTCCCTCGAGGGATTGGGACTCGTCGAGCCAGGCGAGCGCCCGTCGGCTCGCATCAAACTCCACCGGGAGCGTGATTACCGAAAACAGCGTCGTCGTCGCGAATAGAATCACCCCGAAAAGAAGCACCGTGGTATTGCCCGAAGCCGCCAAAAAAAGCCCTGCAAGGAGGATCCAGTTCATGAACTTGCTCGAAAGATTGACAACCGGCACGAGCGCTGAGCGCAATTTCAGAGCCCCGTAGGCGCGGGCGTGTTGGACGGCGTGCCCGCACTCATGTGCAGCAACTGCGGCCGCCGCCACGTTCGTCTGATGAAAAACGACATCACTCAGGTTGACCGTCTTCGTAAGCGGATTGTAGTGATCGGTCAGTTGCCCCGGTGTCGAAACGATCTTCACATCCGCAATCCCATTATCCCGGAGCATCTTCTCCGCAACCTGTGCCCCTGACATCCGGATAGGGCTTTGCGAATATTCGGTGAATCGCTTCTGCAGCATCGACCCGACCCAGCGGCTGACCAGCATCGTTCCGACCGTGATGATGATATAGAAAAGATTTCCTCCGCCGCTCGCCATTTCATTCATGGAAGTATTGTTTGGATAAATTGACTGATGTCTCCCGAACTCTACGTTTCAGGGAAGGGAACGGAACCGGTTTTTGTAGCATCAAGAAGCGCCCCCCCTTCAGCCTTTGATCCACCCGAGCGACTGGAAAAAACCAATCATTCGCTTCACCGTATCCTCGTAATCGGTACCGCCGTCGCGATTCAGATTAAAAAATCCGTGCTCTTTCCCTTCGTAACCGACGAGAATCGGTAAAGGATCAACTCCCAATGCTTTCGCTTTCTCGACATAGGCCTCCGCCGACGCGAATGGAACCGTGCTATCCGCCTTGCCGTGAAAAATAATCATAGGCGGCAGTTTCGCCGTAAGGTGCTGAAACGGGGAAATGGATTCAAGCTTCGCATAGACATCCGGGCCCCATGTCTCAGCCACCTCCGGCGACATCAGATTAAGCGCGGGGTTAAAAAGGACAATGGCATCGGGCGTACCCCTCAGGTCCGAAACCACCCGCGATTCACATTCCGCGACCGCAGCAGCAAGATGTCCGCCCGCTGACCCCCCACCCGAGGCGATCCGGTCCGGGTCAATGCCAAATCCCCCGGCGTTTTCCCTCACCCACCTTATCGCCGCCTTCGCATCCTCGAAGGAGTCAATCGGCGTCGACTTGTGCTTCGACTGGATGCGATACTCCGCCGCCATCGCGACCATTCCCTGTTGACTCAAACGCTTACAGTGCGCATCGAACTGATCGGGCGTCCCGCTCTTCCACCCCCCGCCGAAAAAGAAAACAATCGCGGGTCTAGCGTCTTTCTGAGACCAGTCAACAGGGCGGTAAATCCGCATCATGAGTTCAGGAGACTCCGTTCGGTAGGCCATCTCAAAATAGGCCTCGTCACCCCATGCCTGGGTGAAAAGAAAACAGGTAAAGTAAAGGAACACGCCGCAGACTGACTTAAAGCTACTCATCCACGGATGCTGGCATAGAACGCCACTAAAAGGCAAGTGTAGATCCGGGAGCGGATCAACGGATCACCACAGGCATCTCCTTCCACCCTCTTCGAATGCCCTCGAAGTCGATCCATCGTTGTGCCTCCTCGGCGCTTGGAAACCCCGCATTTGTCACCACCACATTCAGACCGGTCGTCGTCGCGGAGAATACCGAAACCGGAATTCCCGCTTCCCCCAGCATTCCCGCCAACTCATCAGCGCCTTTACTTCGACGAAACGCTCCGAACTGAACGCGGTAAGGTGCAGCCGGCGACGCAGGTCTCATCGCCGCCTGAGAGGGAGAACGAACCCCGTAGCCTGAAACCCCTCCCGCTCCCGGGGCCCGCGCATTCATAGGCATCAATTCATTGCCCACCGCCGTTCCGGACGATGCCACAAGAGGCGGCTGATATTGACCGGACGGAATCCCATACCGGGCGACCTGGCCCGGTTTCGAAAACGAAGCCCCCGCACTCTGACCGGCGAGGGCACCGACCGGAGGGTCATCGCCCCTGTCTTCTTTTCCAAAAATTCCGCCGAAGGGTCTGAACTTGCGTTCCGCAGGGGCCGAATCGGAATAACTTCGAGACGGTCCAGCGGACACCGCACTACCGTCGACCGAACGTGGTCCGGGCGAACTGACCGGCGAAGAGGCTTGGCCGATGATCATCATAGACCCCTCCGCAACGGCGTTCAGCGGCAATTGCAGCGCATCGGCAGCGGCACGTGACAGAACAATCATCCGGCCATCCGGTGCCTTACGGTCATTCACAACGACATCCACATAACGCCCCGTCTGAGAATTAGCCACCCGCACGATGCTGCCAAAAGGAACCGATCCATGAGCAGCAGAAAGACGCCCCCTGTCATAAAGAGCCCCGCTCGCAGTTTGTCGACCCTGAAGTTGGTCTGCGTAGACACTAACCAGCCCCCTCTCCAAAGTCTGGCTAAACAGCATGCCGGGCCCGCTCAGAACCACGGTCACAACAAGAGAAAGGACATGTCGCATAAGTAAACTCGCAGCTGGAATAAAATAATTTAAAATATGTTAATAATAAAACAATCTTTATTTAAATTTATAAATCATTACCCCCCTCCCTGCGCTCGCCGTCCGAATCCGAAAAGACCCGTGCAGGCATCTTCGGTGCAGGCCTCTTTCTTCCGTTTCCTCTCTGCTGGAACCTCAAAATTGTATTTCAAGCGATTGACAAGGCCTTTTCCGATTCCCTATTCTTTCCCCCATGTCGACGTCGCTGTTTAACCTAGTGGTGGAGCTACCGGGAACCCCTGCCCGGTATTATCAGTTGAATGCCAGGATCATCAGCA
>JAGNMT010000013.1 GCA_017991025.1 Verrucomicrobiales bacterium | reverse complement strand
CCTTGACCTTGACGAAGCCGCCAAAGAGACCTGCATTGAGGCTTCGATTTAGGCGCGCCTCTCGCGAAGATTCGTTCGGATCCCCTCGGTTTGCTTTTTCCCGACCCGGGATCAGTCGCCCGGAAACGAATTCAGCGAAAACACTTCGACCGCCTGGGCCCGGCCTTTGACGCGGTGCACCCCGTGATTCTGACAGAGCGTTCTAATCTCGGGTAATTCCCTCACAAAATCGCCGGAGATCACCACATTCTTCGCCAGTTCACGCGTCATCGACTCCAGCCGGAAGGTCAGATTGACGGGATCACCGACAAGGGTAAACTCCCCCTGACTCATGCCGCCGTAGGCAACTTTTCCGGTATGCAGGGCAACTCCGATCTCGAAGCGTCGTTGGATGGTTTCAAACACCTCAGGGTGCTCCAAATAGATTTTTTCGCACGAGGCGAGGAGCCGTTTTGCGGCGCGAAGAGCGGCATGGAGCGTGTCGTGATTCACGGTCGTCCAGTAGGCGAGAACGCAATCACCGATAAATTTATCCACCGTGCTGCCCTCTTCGGAAAGAATACGTTCACAGTCCGAGTACCAGCCACCGATGATCTGGGCGAGGTCATCCGCCTCAATCTCTTCAGAGAGAGCGGTGAACCCTTTGATATCGCTGACGAGAAGAATCACCGGAGTTGAACGAATCAGGGCAATCGTCGAACCGCCGAGATCATCCATATTCTGCTGCGAGGTGGTTTCGCCCGTTTCACCGTAGTGGAACTCATGTTCCGCAAAGGTAATGACATCGCCGTTTCTCAACTGACGGGTCGATGTTAACCGGGAGCCGTTCAGATAACTGCCATTGAAACTACCCAGATCAAAGAGATAAAATCCCCCGTCCTGTTTCCGTATCATTGCATGACGACGGGAGACACGGGGATCGGCGACGATGATCTGGCACTCAGTGCTGCGACCGACAATGGACACGCTTCCAAGCTCCAGGCTCTCGCCGTTCTCGATTCGATGAAGGAATGCTTTCAAGTGGTGTAATAGAACCAATTTACAGTGCTCTGGGCAAGGGCTAAAGGCGAGCGATAGTCAATTGCATTTGGAAGTTCTTTATCATGAAGATTTCCTATATTTTGTCAATTATTATTGTTAATATGATAATAATAAACTAAATTCCTCACCGAATGAAGTGTCTATGGCTCACCCGAAAATACCCGCGTCCCACCAATAGCGGTGAACTGATCTACTCCAACGGTCTCATCCGTTCCTTCGCGAAATCCGGCGTCGATCTGACCGTACTCGCGCACGACAACGACGAATTCCCGGTCGGTGACGGCAGTGAATCCAGTTCCCACATCGACGAGGATGAGGTCGAATGGCGCCTCGGATCTCCCGGGTTGGGATCAAGACTCGCGAGTCTTTTCACCCGCTACCCGGGCGATTCGTGGCGACTGAAAAATGGAGGCCCCGAAAAAGCCCTCATCGAAGCACTCGCCTCGGAGGCCTGGGATGCAGTCATCATTGACCATGCCGCGATCGGTTGGGCACTCGGACCGATTCGCCAGCAGCGGCGGGCCTCCGGAATCAAGGGAGATCCGGTTCTCGTCTACATTTCCCACAATCACGAAGCGAAGATCCGGCGCGAGATCGCACGGGATTCCTCCGCGATTCTCCCGAGAAAATTGGCCCTGCAACTCGATGCGGAAAAATATGCACGTCAGGAGGAAGCCCTCTGCCGTGAAGTCGATCTTGTCTCAGCCATCACCGAAACGGAAGTGGAGGCTTATCGTGAAAAATTCCCGCGTCAGCGATATCTCTGCCTGACCCCGGGGTACGAGGGCACCGCCTATACCGATCGGGAGATCACCGCTGCGACACCCCGGCGTTTGATCATGTCGGGCTCATTTGAGTGGATCGCGAAGAGGATCAATCTCGAACGATTTCTCGAAAAAGCCGCTGTCCCGCTTGCTGCTGCGGGCATTGAACTCCAGATCGTAGGCAAGACCGACAAAGCCTTTCTCTCTACGATAAAGCAGCGCTTCCCCGGAGTCGATTTTGTCGGGCGGGTCGACGAGATGACGCCCTATCTTCTCAATGCGAGGATGGGTCTCATCGTGGAGGAATTGGGCGGGGGATTCAAATTGAAAACCCTTGAGTATATCTTTCACGGGCTTCCCCTCGCCGGGCTTTTCCACGCGGTCGAATCCCTTCCTCTGAGCAGTCCCGAAAACATGCTCCTGAAACCCGATACGCACTCTCTGATCGAAGCAATCAGTTGGATGATCGAGGACTTTGATGCCTTGAACCGCATGCGCCGGACCTCACTCGAGATCTGCCGCGAAGCCTTCCGCTGGGAGGACAGGGGGAAAAAGCTGCACGACATGATCTGTGAAATGCGCGGTGTCGCGCTGGTGGGATAAATGAGAAACCCGGATTCAGGATCAGCAATTAGCAATCGGCCAGCGACGAAGCAACAGCATCGAATTGTGGCCTCCGAATGCAAAGGCGGAGGAAAGCGCGATGTCGATATTCGCCGGTCGCGCCACGTTAGGGACAAAATCGAGATCGCATTGAGGATCGGGGTTCTCAAGATTAATCGTCGGCGGCAGCAAACTCTCGTGCATCGCCCGGATACACCAGATCGCCTCGACGGCTCCCGCCGCACCGAGGAGGTGCCCGGTCACTGATTTGGTTGATGAAATCGGAACCCGATAGGCCGTATCACCAAGCGCCCGTTTTAAAGCTTTCACCTCCGAAACATCTCCGATGCTCGTCGAGGTGGCGTGGGCGTTGATGTAGGAAAGCTGCTCCGGCACGATGCCGGCCCTCGCGAGGACCAGGGTGATGGCACGGGAGGCCTGAACCGCCTCGCGGTCAGGATCGGTGAGGTGGACGGAGTCCGAGGTCGCCGCGCAGGAAAGGATTTCCGCCAAGGGCGTTGCTCCCCGGGCCAACGCCGATTCGAGGTCTTCGAGGATAAGGACGCCGGAACCTTCGCTCAAAACAAAACCGTCACGGTCACGCTCAAAGGGGCGCGAGGCCCGGGCGGGATCGTCGTTGCGGCGTGAAAGGGCGCGCATCCGGCTGAATCCGACCATACCGAGATGCGTGATCGCTGCTTCCGCTCCACCGGTGATCATCGCCTGCGCCTCGCCGCGCTGGATCGTGTAAAACGCCTGGGCGATTGCATCGTTGCCGGTCGAACAGGCCGCCGCAACGCCGAAGGTCACCCCGTGGGCACCCGTATGGATACTCACTTGCACTGACGCGGAGTCGGCGGTGATCATAGGGATCATCAGCGGATTGAGCCGTCCAGCACCGCGCTGGTCCATGACCCGCTGATTGTCCGTATAGGTCTGAATGCCCCCTGCCCCGGAGCCGATGATGACGCCGATTTCGTTGGCGTTCGACTCGTCGATGACCAGACCGGAATGCGCCAGAGCTTCCCTGGCCGCCGCCACTGCAAACTGGGAAAAACGATCCGCGCGGCGTGCTTCCTTAGCCTCCATGACCGTCGTGGGGTCGAAGCTTTTGACCTCTCCGGCGATTCTGACCGTCAAATGATCCACAGGTACCAGCGTAACAGGACCAATCCCGGAACGTCCCTCGACGACGGCCCGCCACGACGTATCCACATCAAGGCCGACCGGGGTAACGGCGCCCAATCCGGTGATAACAACACGTCTCGGAACGTATCCGGATGAGATAGGGGATAAAGAAGCCACGAATAGAGGGATTTTAAGGAAAAAAGCAAAAAGACCCCTTGAGGCAGTTACCCACCGCTTACAGCCCTCCTGCTACCGGAGCGGGCATCAAACGACGGCGTCACCGCTATTGCGAGCAATAAATAAAAAGAATTCCATTTTCTAAGGGATCCACGTCCACTCTTTTTCGATTTCACCGCGATTTCATCCTCCTTTCATACCGGTTTCACAGAGAGATCGCATACTTGGTCACGATGAGAATTGTAGAATCCATTGCGACCGATTGGAAGGCGCTGACCCGGGGAGATTCAGCGCGACTTGCTTTGTGGCTGACCGGTAACGGAAAAGAAACGCGTTTGGGTCTGAGCATTCTGACGATTTGTTGCGGCGTCGGGATCTACGGGGCGAGCATCGGACTGTGGCGTTCTCCGCTAATGGCGGCCTACGTCGCAGTGAAACTACCATGCGTTATTTTCATTACCCTTGCCGTCAATGGAATCATCAACGGAATGCTCGCGCAGGTTTTCGCTTCGGGTCTTTCGTTTCGTCAGACACTTCAGGCTATCCTGCTGTCATTTACGGTATTTGCTCTGATTGTTGGCTCCCTCAGCCCGGTCACCCTAGGTATGGCTCTAAATCTTCCGGGTCCGGGAGACCATGGGGCGGATGAAGCGCATCGGCAGTTGCTCCTGTTTCATACGGCCCTGATCGCCTTTGCAGGAGTGATCGCGACGGGAAAGCTGCTCGGGATCCTGCGGGCTTTCACCGGGAGCGCGACAGTGGCCTTTCGCATCCTGATCTGCTGGCTCGCCGGGAACTTGTTTGTCGGCGCGCAGATCGGCTACATCCTGCGCCCGATCTTTGGCAGCCCGGAGCTAACCATCGAGTTTCTTCGCCCCGACGCCATGCAGGGCAATTTCTACGAGTCCGTATGGGGGGCGATCCTCCGATCTTTCTGACCTACTAACAAACCAGCCAAAAAAAATAACCTATGAACGAAAACCAACCCGAGGACAACCCGAGCCGCATTGAAGCCGAAAACATTCCGGATACTATCACCAGCACTCCGCCACCGATTCCACAACGCGAAGTGACGTTCGCGAACACCATGGACGGTCTTCTGAAAAGACCCCTCGCGATTATCGACGAGTTACAACACGGGAAAACCGGTGCCGTGAGTCGCCATTTATTCATCATCACGATCGGATGCCTCGGCGTCTTCGGATTCATCCTCGGCATGTGCTCCGGCGACCGGCAACTCTGGAGCGCGCCCCTGAAGATCATCCTCGGTGTCGCCATGAGCGGGCTCATCACCCTGCCTAGTCTCTATATCTTCAGTTGTTTGAACGGGCTTGATGTCAGCCTCAAGTCCGTCGCGGGAGTCCTCAGCTCCGCGCTCACTCTTGTCAGTCTGTTGTTGATCGGCCTCGCTCCCGTCCTCTGGATTTTCACCCAATCGACCGATTCACTCGTCTTCGTGGGGTTTCTCGCCGTGGTTTTCTGGATCGGTTCTCTGAGCTTCGGGCTTTCGCTCCTCTTGAAAACGGCGAGTCATTCCGGGGCGGCAAATCGGGGGTATCTTCATCTCTGGGCACTCATCTTTGTCCTCGTCACATTGCAGATGTCCACCACCCTCAGACCTCTCATCGGTACGGCCGAGACTCTGCTTCCGGAAGAAAAGAAATTTTTCCTGACCCACTGGCTGGACCAAATGTCCCCGGAGAACAGTGAGAAGCGCGCCAGGGACACGAAGTAATGTCCGCCGCCAGGTTCGCGGCAGACGGCAGATATCCCACGCCGAAACCGAGAGATGGCCCTATGGTCAGCCCTGATGCGACTTCGCTTTCGTTTCCTCGCGGGCCTGTTCCCCGGGCCTCTCGCCAGATCTCTCTCCGGTCAGACTCGTGGTAACGGCAAAATCGACGTCATCTAGTTTTTGCGTGACGGCTTATCCTGTGTATCATCCAGTGACCCTCTATTCTCATTTCAAGATCCACCACCCGGAAACAGCCATGCCCTTTACATTCACCGGATTCGCCGACGAAGCGGAAAAATCACTCGACGGACAAATCGCGACCCTTGAGGAAGCAGGATGGAGCGCCATCGAGCTACGTCTCATCGGCGGAAAGAATGTCTGTGATCTCAGCGACGACGACTGGGCTGCGACAAGAGACAAGCTCGCCGCGCACCGCATTCAAATTGTCGGCTTCGGCGGACAGATCGGAAACTGGGCACGCCCCGTGACCTCGGATTTTCAAAAGGATCTCGACGAATTGCGCCGCGTCGCTCCCCGCATGCGCGAGGTGGGGGCAAAGTTCCTCCGCATCATGTCCTGGCCGAATGACAAGGATGCCCCTCTTTCCCGCGAAGACTGGAAAGCCGAAGTCGTACGCCGACTCCGCACGCTCGCGCCCATTGCCGAGGCCGAGGGCGTCATCCTCGCGCACGAAAACTGCAGCGGATACGGCGAGACTCCCGAAGGCTTTCTCGAACTGGTCGCCGCCGTCAACAGCCCTGCCTTCAAGCTGATCATCGATACCGGCAACAACAGCCTGCATGACAATAATAACGAAGCGACTTGGGACTACTACCAAAAGTGCCGTGCCGAAATCGTGCATGTTCATATCAAGAGCGCGAAGCCGAATCCCGCCGGCGGAGACTGGATCACCTGCCACGTCGACGAAGACCCGGTGCAGCGCCGCATCCTCGAAGATCTCAAGCGCACCGGCTACAACGGCTGGCTCTCGATCGAACCCCACATCAAAGCAGCGATTCATGCCGGACAGGACGTCGATGACAGCGGCGAAGCCCGCGCCGTCTGGGTCGAGTACACGAGGCGATTGGAGAAGCTGGTGAAAGAAGTGACGGGGTGATCCAGAACGAACGGTGAGCAGATTGGAGGTCGCTTGAGTGAGGGGGGGGGCCTCAATTCCTGCGCAGACTGTCCTTCGCCGTCGCACGGGTAGGTT
Source organism: Verrucomicrobiales bacterium (assembly GCA_017991025.1). Lineage (GTDB taxonomy): Bacteria > Verrucomicrobiota > Verrucomicrobiia > Verrucomicrobiales > DEV007 > Arctic95D-9. The sequence goes on along the minus strand of JAGNMT010000013.1, from coordinate 13,434 downwards.
CTGGTGCTCTCCGCAGTCGATCCTTTTCCCGAGCAGCCAAAATGTAGGGCTCGTCCCCAGCCATTAAGCATCCTTTGGCACCTACGTTGTAAACTTAAAAAATACGACAGTAACCTGAAAAATATCTTGTGGTAGGAACCCTCCCTGCTAATTAAAGCGGATCCAAATTGACTCTTTAGCCAATGAACTACAAGCACCTCCGAAACCATTTCTTCGCAGCGGCCTATGCCACGTTCCTCCCGGTCGCGTCATACGCCACGGTGGGTGAACAATCCGCTGGAGGTGGAGTTCTGGGACCCGCCTATGCTGCGGATGCTGCTGGTTTCGACTTTGGTCGCGCGGTGGCTTTCATCCAATACGGTGCTGGCACCGCCACCGGAACGCTGGTGCCCTCCAGCGAGCTCGGTGTCATCAAGTTCCTGACGGCCGCTCACAACGTGGACAGCAACAACGACGGCGTGCTGGATGCTGGCGCTGGCAACATCACTCTCTTCTTCGGCAACACGCCCGGCACCACCGGCGCCGGGGCCACCTATTCCGTCGTGGCCACCTTTGATCAGATCGCCGTCAACCCAAACTGGGCTCCCAGCGCCGGTTCCGCCACGCATGACATGGCCGTGGTAAGCTTCTCTTTCGCGCAGATCACCACCGTCACCGGTGGCGCGACCATTCAGGCTGCCGCCGTCACTTCGACCTCTCCGCTCGGGCTGGAGGCAAAGCTGGGCGGCCATGGTTTGTTCGCAGACGGCACCGTTAACCTGGCCGGAGAAGAAAACCCGGAAGACCAAACTCCAGATGCTGTCCCGCCAGGCGCTCAGGATGTGGACGGCATCCTCAAGACCGGCACGAATACGGTCGATTTCGTGGGTGTTCCCGGAGCAGTCGCCCCTCCCACGATTGCACCTTCTTCCGGCACCGTAATCCTGCTCGACTTCGACAAGTCCGACGGTTCAACAAGCACCCTCGGAGGTACCACCGGTGGTCCACTCGAAGCAGGCACCGCCAAAGGCGACAGTGGCTCCGCGCTTTTCGTAGACACCAATGGCGACGGAAAGCTCGAAGTCACCGGCGTCCTCAACGGGGGCGACAACCCATTCCCGACTGGGGCCAGTACCTTTGGCGATATTTCACAGTATGCCCCGGTGCTCACAGCGTCCAACCTCGCCTTCCTTGCCGGGCAGAATGTATTTGTCGGCACTTCATTTGCGGGTAAGTCCGCTGGCGAATTCGGCGGTGCCGGCTTCTCGATCGTTGACATCACTGCAATCAACAACTTCAACAATGGCGTGGCCACCGCCCGTCAGACGCAGTCGCACGCCACCCAGTCCATCTCTTCCCATCTCGGTGCCATCCAGACACATGTGAACCGCTTCAACCGTGGCACTTCGCGTCTCGAAAACGTAGGCGGTGGTGAGGTCGGGCTCGATGACATTGCCGGGTATAACTCCGGCCGCTGGGAACTTTGGGTCGACGGCGACCTCGGTAGTGTGGACACCGATCCCAGCGGTGGCGCTAGCGGCTTCGACTCCCATTTCGGTGCTGCCACTGTCGGCATTGACTTCCTCGCTACCTCCTATGTCATCGTCGGCATGACATGGAGCCACCTTTACGGCAAGAGCGAGGCTGCGGTCAACAACCTCAGCCTCGAGAGTGACGGCAACGCCCTCGGCTTCAACATCTCCGGCAATTGGGGAGGCCTGAACTCCTCCCTGATCTACAGTTACGCCACCTCCGAAACCGACATCAGCCGTTCAGTCGGAGCCGCACGCGCCTTTGCGAGCCCGGACACCACCGCACACCCGATCGACTGGACGCTGTCCTACAACTTCCACAACGAGGGCTGGGTGCATGGACCCACCGGCGGCGTTCGTTATACCAACGGTAGCATCGATCCCTACACTGAAGCGTCCAACATCCCCGTGGCTGGCCTGATGACCGTCGCCGAGCAGGACTTTGAATTTTTCCGCTTCAACGCCGGTTACAACGTTGCCTACCACATTCCGATCGATGACGGCAAGATCGTCCCCTACCTCGGTGCGGCCTTGATTCACGAGACACGAAATAACTCCAACGCCAACGCCGCCTTCCAGGGAACGCCGTTTTATGGCATTGGAGTCGGCGGACTGGTTCCCTTTGGCACCGGCCCGACCGCCGCAGTAGGCGTCGGAGATTCGGATTCCACTTACCTCAACGTGCGCGGCGGTGTCGAACTGTTCAAGAACAATGGCTTCAGCTTGAACATCAATGGATACATCAACACCTATCGCGATGATATGATTGACGCCGGAGCTGGCGTTCAAGTCGGTTACTCATTTTGATCGCAGGAAAGACCACTTCAGTCCGGTGAAACGGTGGCTGATTTTCACCGGCTCGCGTGGACTGGGTATTATAAGAAATCCAGCTTTCTTCCCAATGGGCCTCAGGAGCCTCGTCACTAATTTTCTTTTCGGTATCTCTATTTACTCGGCAACGCGCATACGCCATAGCGGATATGGGCCATTGCCCCCGAGGCGGCTTCCTGCTGTAATCGGCATCACTCATGAAGCCCGACCTCGCCTTACTCCCTCTCTTCTTCGCCCTCCTTGCCAGCCACACCGTCTCGTCGGCGGAGGACTGGCCGCAGTTCCGCGGGGTCAACGGGAGTGGTGTCGCCACGGGCACGAATCCGATCCCGTCGGAATTTTCCTTCGAATCAAAGGTGCTCTGGAAAGCGAAACTCGGAGACGGCATCGGCTCGTCCGTGATTGTCGATGGTCGAGTCTTTAACACCGCCTTCGTCGATGAGAAAAACTTTGTGATCTACTGCCACGACGCCTTCACCGGTAAAGAACTCTGGAAACGCCTGCTGCCCGCCGGGGAACTGCCGCGCATCACCCCGCCGAACAGTCACGCCTCCTCCACTGCCGCTGCAGACCGTGAACGGGTCTATGCCTACTTCAGCACCCTCGGCATCATTGCCTTTGATTCCAAAAGCGGTGACGAAGTCTGGCGTCACGAACTACCGAAAGCGGCCTACCTCATGGACTGGGGAACGGGAGCTTCACCCGTGATCTTCGAAGATCGCGTGTTTTTTGTGCAGGACGACGATCTCAATCCCTTCGTCATCTGCCTCGATGCTAAAACCGGTTCGCAACGATGGAAGACCGCCCGCAGCGAAATGCTCGCGGGCTATTCTCTGCCCGTCATTTGCGAAGCCGGAGGACGGAAAGACCTCGTCGTCGCCGGGTCCGGTAAACTTATCGGCTACGATCCGGACACCGGAGCGGAACGTTGGACCTGCCGCAGTATTCTCCGGACCATTATGACCTCTCCCGTGGTGCAAGATGATCTCATCTACATCGCGGTGCAGAGTTACGGTGACTCGACCCGCACCCTCAAATTCGCCCTCCTCGAATGGCTCGACACAAATCAAGACGGCAAACTCGCCCGCGAGGAAATGCCGAAAGAGTTTCTCGAGCGCTTCGATACCTCCGACAAAAACAGCGACAAGCTCATCGACGAAACCGAGATCGACACCGCCTTTCAGCATCCGAACAATCAGGCCGCCGGAGGCAACACGATTCAGGCGGTGCGCGGCGGCGGCACCGGCGATGTCACAAAAACTCACGTCGTTTGGAACATCGACAACAAATCCCCCTCAAATCTCGCTTCCCCCCTCGTCTACCACAATCGTCTTCATGTCGTGAAATCGGGCGGAGTTTCGAGCTGCTTCAGCGCCACCGATGGCAAGGCGATCTGGGAGCGAACGCGTCTGAAAAATTTCGGCGACTATTATGCCTCCCCCATCGCCGCCGACGGGAAAATTTTAATCGCGGGGCGCAACGGTTTTGTCCTCGTGCTCGATGACAAGGATGAACTGAACATTCTCGCCAGGAACGACATGGGTGAGGAAATTCTCGCGACGCCCTCGGTCGCGGACGGACGTCTCTACATCCGGACGAGGGAGCATGTCTTCTGTATCTCCAGCGAAGCAAAGTGATCCAATGCCTGTCAAAACCATGAAATCACGACTCTACTTCTTGCTCCTCGCCCTCACCTTCGCGACCCTCACCGCCCGCTCCAACGAAGGCCCCGCCGTCACCATCGTCACCACTCCAAATCCGGAAAGACTTGAACGAGTCGCAGCAGGCGAACTCAAGCGAATCCTCGAGACTCTTTTCCAAGCGACAGTCACCGTGACGAATGTGGATGTCGAAGCCCCCAATCGCATAGTCTTCGGAAACCCGAAAACCCATCCGGCGATCAAACCCGCTGGTTTCCTCTCCCGCGACGATCATTTCCTCGAATCAACTCCGGAAGGCCTTGTTCTCGGTGGCACTCTGCCCATCGCTACTTTGTGGGCTGTTTACGAATTCGGCCATCAAAACGGGATGCGCTACCTCCCGACGGGTGACTTTCTTCCACTTGAGACACCTAAATTTTCTCTCGACGGCTACAACGAGCACTTGCATCCCCTCGCGGCGACTCGCACCTGGCGCACATTCGGAACCAGTCCTGCGAGCCAGGCCACTTGGAGTCTCTCCGACTTCGAAACTCTTTTCCTGCAACTTGTGAAGATGAAATTCAACAGGGTCGAGTTGGTGATGTTACCCTCTCAGGTCTTTGCCGGAACGGTCGCGCAAGATTCAGGCATCTGGGATGGCGACCCCATTGATGTAACCGGTGACATCGCGGGCCGCTCCGTCTTCGGTGGAACCAAGACTTTCGACCATCCAGCCCTCGCGAAAGTGAAGACACCGGAGAAACGCCGCGACGCAGCGGTTTCCTTCGTGAAGGAAGTCATGGGAGCTGCGAAGAAACTGGGACTGGCGGTTGCAATCGAAGTCACCGGAGCGAGCGAAAAGGAACTTGCTACCATCGGTGATCTTTATCCCGATGCCGACGTCGTCAGTCCAAAGTCGCGAGAACCTATCCTGACATTCGCACAGAATGGGAAAAGCTTGATGCCGCTGCCCGTTGTGATCGATTCCGACTATCAAGAATCCGGCTTCTCCTTCGAAACACCTCTCGTCGCCGACCACAGTCAAAACCTTTGGACACTCTCCCGAAACGCGTTCAGCAATGGATCCGAACCCAAAGAAACTCTCAACGATCTCATCCTCCCCATCTGCGGAGAAGGTGTCACTGCCCCCTTCAGCAACGGCCTTGCCGCCCTCACCGAGGCCGCCGCTCTGATCGCAAAAGATGATCCGGCCTTCGGGGTTCCCGGTAATCCGGGGTTCATGCGCTTCTACGAATCCTCAGACCCCGTCCCCGACTGGATCGCCAAAGCCAAGGAACTCTACGGCAAGGCCGTCGGTGAGTTCTATCGGGCGAACACTCGCGCCCGAGACGGAGCCCGTCCCTTGATACTGCGCCATGCGAAGCGCTCCACCTTCGCCCTTCACTACGTCAGCGCCGCCGAGGCCGCCCGCAAAGCCGGAATCGCCCGCGCCGCGAAAGACGAAGACGCCCGCATCGAGAACCTCGAACTCGCGATAGAAGCGATGCACAACGCCCTCGCGATCTACAGCGAGGTCGCCGCCGATCAGAGTGACCGGGGAGCGATCGCGCTACTAAATGAATATGCCTACCGGCCCTTGCTGAAGGCGCTGGACGAGTAGCCTGTAGTTACCCGTTTCACGCCAATTTTTACCCTCGACGGCGCGCCATTTCCCGTGCATCCTCCTGTCCTCAATACCTTTTATGAAAAAGTTTCTGCCTCTCTTCATCACTCTCGCCGCCACACTCACCGGATGGTTATTCGTCCACGCGGCCGAGGAAAAGAAGTCCGCGCCTCTCCGCATCCTTCTTGTTCTGGGCGGCTGTTGTCATGACTACGCGACGCAGCAGACCATCCTGAAGGCGGGCATTGAATCACGGCTCAACGCCACAGTCGACATCGAGTTTAATCCTGACAAGTCCACTGAAGCGAAATTCCCGATTTACGAAAAAGACGACTGGGCCAAAGGCTACGACGTGATCCTCCACGACGAATGCTCCGCCTCGGTGGTTGATCCGATCTACGTCAAACGCATCCTCGATGCCCATCGCAATGGCGTTCCCGCCGTGAACATCCATTGTGCGATGCACAGCTACCGCTGGGGCAACTTCAAGGACCCCGTCAAGCTTGGCGGCGACAATGCCGGCTGGTATGAAATGATCGGGGTTCAATCCACCGGCCACGGCCCGCAGGCCCCCATTGCCATTTCCTACACGGATTCCGCCCACGCGATCACGAAGGGTCTCACCGACTGGACCACCATCAACGAGGAGCTCTACAACAACATTCAGATCTTTGACTCCGCCCACGCCCTCGCAACCGGAGTCCAGATCCAGATGCCGAAGCCCAAGAAAGGCGAAGCAGCCGACCCGAACGCAAAGGGCACAGAAGCTAAGGCGGTTGTCGCCTGGACCAATCTTTTCGGCCCCAACAAAACCCGCATTTTCAGTACCACGATCGGCCACAATAATGAGACCGTGGCGGACGACCGCTATCTCGACCTCGTCACCCGCGGCCTGCTCTGGGCAACAGGGCGCATTGCCGACGACGGCACGGTCGCGGAAGGCGCTCTGAAATAGGATTTGGCTCCCGGTGGCCGTGTCAGATGCACCTCACTTCTGCATGGGCCTCACTTCAGCAGATCCCTCTGCAACCCCCGTATGCGGCCGATGCGACGTTCCAGGTAGGGACTGAAGAAACCTTCATAGCGGTTCCACAAATCGGAACGCGCCCAATCGTGCCCGGTCACATGCCGACGGCATTCCGGCGCGCCGCAGGAGCATTCAAACTCATCGTAGGGACTGCCGTCGGACATGGCATAGTCATAACAGATTTCCTCGCCGGTCTCGATGAGACGCATCGCGACAACGAGAATCTGTCCGGACATGCCGGCGTTGGGATCGCACGAGTGATTGATAAAATCGGCTGCATTTTCCCCGCCCTGCGGCACCAGGAAAAAATCATCTTCGATCTGTAGACTCAGTTTCCTGACGGACTCGGGAAGAGGTATGAACTCGCTCACCGGGGTGATTCGCCCACCCCAGGCGGCTATGACCTCCCCGGGGTATATAGGCTCGACGGCGAAAAGCCCGCGGCCCGATTCGGCACTGGCGCGAGGTTCCACTTTGCTGATGAAAACGTTCATCGAACCGCGAACCTCCAGACTCTCATCCCTTTCTGACGGATGCGGTTGCGGAGGTGGAGCCAGAAGAATGAGGGCGGGATCGCCGAGGCAAGCTTCGGTGGGATTAAGCATGGGGGAGGTAGTAGCTGACATGACTGCGAATGGAAGAACGTCCCGCGAGGATATCATCAAGAAGCGAACGTTCGCGGACGAAGCTCAGCAGAGGTTGTGCCACTGACGCCGTGTCAGGCAGGGCGTTTTTTACCTGATCATCCCACCAGTAGCCGTGTGCGAGCGCATCCTCACGCCCGATTTTCCCGCGGCAGCCCGGAGCTCCGCAGAGGCACTCGAGATCTTCGAGGAGGTTACAGTTGCCGTATTCACAGGTAATTTGCTCGCCAGGTTGAATATCCCGGATCGCGATGTCCACGGCATGAATGATAGAAAGCGTATTGGCTTCGCACGAATGGTTGATGTTCCGGGCCCCGTCCCAGCAGAGGACTGAGTTTCCGTCCGTATCGACGTAGCTGAAGATCTCCACGATGCGCCGGTATTCCGGAGCGAGAGCGGCGACTTCCTCCGGCAAAAATACCCTGTCAAACTCGCACTTGGTCCAGGTGATTGTCCCCCGCGGGATAAGCCGTGTTGCGAACAATCCATGTCCAACATTCTCGTTAATAAAGCGGACTTCCGTGTGCGGATAAACCATTCACAAGCGATTACAAATGTTGAGAGTTTTTCAAGTATTATTTCCCAAATACTCAAGGGTTCGCGACGGCGGTGAAACCAGCGGCAACTGGCGCCCCGGGGTCTTCCCGGCCGGGGCTCCTCTCGCCTTCTCGTGTCGCTCTTGACGAAAGGGCCGAACCGCGTTCAACTTGCGCGGGAGCGAATCGGTTCATCCCCGCCATGTCCACCCTGCTCATCATTCTTCAAATCGTATTCTGGGTCTCGGTCGCCGGGCTTTTCCACTCCTATGTGCTCTACCCGCTCTTGCTGAAATGGCTGGCGGGAAACCGCCGGAACAACCAGCTGGTCCACACCCGGGATGAAGAATCCGGCGAATGGCCCGCTATCGTCGCGGCGATGGCGGCGCACAATGAGGAATCTGTGATCGAGGCCACCCTCAGCAGTATTTTCGCCAGCGACTATCCCGCCGACCGTCTTGAAGTTATCATTGCAGCCGACAACTGCTCGGATCGTACCGTCGAAATCATTCAGCGATTCCAGACCCTTCATCCGAACCTCACCCTCCGTTGCCTTGACGGGAGGAATGGCAAGATTCGCTCGCTCAATATCACGCTGGAGGAGAATCGCGAGCGACTCACCGCCGCAGGGGACTATGTCCTGATCCTCTGTGACGCGAATGTCCGATGGTCACGGGAGCTGCCCCGGGAGCTGGTCAAACATTTCCGCAATCCCCGGATCGGCCAGGTCGCCTCCAACGTCCTCGACGGGCGGTGTGAGCACGCGGGCATTGCCGACCAGGAAGAGGCCTATGTTAATCGGGAGAACACCATCAAGTTTCACGAAGGCATTCTGTGGGGCCGCATGATGGGAGCTTTCGGCGCCTGCTTTGCCATGCGTGGTCATCTCTTCGTGCCGGTGCCGGAGAATTTCAGATCCGATGACTTCACCCACACGATGCGGTGTTTCGAACAAGGTTTCGACGCCATCGTTGAGCCCGCTGCCATCGCCTGGGAGGATGTCTCCGAGGACATCGACGTAGAATTCGGCCGCAAGAAGCGAATATCTCTGGGCAATTTTCAGAATCTCCGCCTGTTCTGGAACTTCCTTCAGCCGTGGCGGGCCGGATGGGCGACGTGGTTCGCCTTCTGGTCGCACAAGGGCATCCGCTGGTTCGGCCCTTTCCTCATCGCCGCCGCCCTGCTCTCTAGCGCAGCGCTTGCCGCCTTTCACTGGATCTATGCCCTCGCTCTGGCCGGTCAACTTTGCCTGATCGCGGGGGCCGTCGCAGACGCGGTCCTTTCCCGCCGGGGGATTCACTCGCGGCCACTTCGCTATGCTCACTATTTCCTGCTCATGAATATTGCCCTCGCGATCGGGGCGTGGCGCTTCATCGCGGGCGAGAAAAACGCCTTCTGGGAACCCGCCAAGCGGGTGGCTGCCAATCAGCCTCCCCCGGCCTCGTAACGCGATCCTGCCTCGCTGCAGGCATTGCCCCGGCCCGGCGAATCGTCGAGGCTCCATCATTGTGAAAGCGCCTCGAACCCAGCCGTTATCTGCCAATTCGATGCCGTGCGCCGGACCATTGAGCAGGCGCGGATTCATGCAATTCGGCCTCACCGGGTTCGCCAGTCTCGGCATACCCGGCCTGATGCGTCTGCGAGCCGAAGCATCCACCGTAAGCCCCCGTCAACGCACCGCCATTATTCTCGTCTGGCTGCGCGGCGGCTGTTCGCATCTCGATACCTATGATCCCAAGCCGGAAGCCGGCAGCGACTATCGCAGTCCCTTTAAGAACATCTCAACCAACATCCCCGGCACCCAACTCACCGAGCTGATTCCCCTTCAGGCAAAAATCGCCGACAAGTTTACGCTGCTCCGCTCGATGGCGCACAACGGTCCCGGGCATCCTTCAGGATCGCTGCAGATGCTTTCCGGCGACACCGACAGCGCGGATAAGGTCATGCCTGTTCTTCCCGACTGGATGACGGTCGCTCATCATTTTCGCTCACAGACACAAACTCCCGGACCGTTGCCGAATTATATCGGCGTCAACCCCATCACCCGCTACGACAGCTTTACCATCGCCGGCCCGACCTATGTCGGTGCCGGCTACGCCCCCTTCGGTGTGACAGGGGATCCCAGTCGGCCCGACTTTAGTGTCCCTAACATCGGCGTCAAAAGCGATGCTGCCACCCGCCGCCTCGCCGACCGGGTCGCGTTGCGCAAAAGTCTCGACAGCCTTTCACGGGAAGTCGATCAAGCGGGAGCCATGGGTGCGCTCGATAAGTATGAAGCTCAGGCGATGACGCTACTGACTAATTCAACTGCCCGCAACGCTTTCGATCTCACAAAAGAGCACCCGAAAACCCGTGAACGCTACGGGATGCACCGATGGGGTCAGCAACTGCTACTCGCCCGTCGGCTCGTCGAATCCGGCGTCGAGATCATCACGAGCGTGCTGGACGGCCCCCAATGCGGCCGTGTCGCCAATTGGGATGATCACGCGGTGAATCATCACGTGTTCGACGCCTTGAAATTCCGTGCGCCCCATTTTGACCAGGCGGTCTCAGCCTTGATCGAAGACATATACGCCCGCGGACTCCACGAGCGTGTGCTCGTCGTCGTCAGCGGCGAGTTCGGGCGCACTCCGCGTATTTCACAAGTTGCCAGCTCCGGGGGAGGCGTCGCGAGCGGCCCGGCCGGGACCGTTCAGCCGGGGCGCGATCATTGGCCCCGTGCCTTCACTAATCTCTGGGCAGGCGGCGGTATCGAGACCGGTGGTGTCATCGGTGCCAGTGACAAGCGTGGCGAGGACGCGATTGATCGCATTTCCCGGCCCGGCGATTTCCTGGCCACGATCTACCACCATTTGGGCATTGATGCGGAGAAGATTTTCATCAAAGACTTTACCGGCCGCCCCGTTCCCATCCTGCCCCACGGGAAACCGATCACCGGACTGATTGGCTGATACCGAAATCCATGACAGTGGTGATAGCCATTTCCGTTCTTTGCCTGACTGTAATCGGGTACGGGGAGAATCGAACGGCCGGGAAAAGTGTATTCGGAGAACGTCACTTCACTGAATACCTAGCCGGAGACCTGCCGCTGATCATCGCGGCACCCCATGACGGCCGTTTGCGACCCGCGGAGATTCCCGATCGCAGTTGCGGAGTCACCACCGCTGATTCCAACACACAGGACCTCGCCCGCCTCATTGCGATGGAGCTCCAAAAAAGAACCGGCCGCCGCCTTCATCTCGTAATCTGCCACCTGCATCGATCCAAACTCGACGCCAACCGTGAGATCAACGAAGCCGCCCAAGGCAATGCCCTTGCGGAGCAGGCCTGGAAGGAACATCACGCCTTCATCGAAACGGCCTGTGACGCGGCGGTTTGTCAGTTCGGAGTGGCTTTTTTCATCGACCTCCATGGACATGCCCATTCCGATTCCCGAGTTGAGCTGGGATACCTCTATTCCCCCCTCGAACTGGCCGGATGTGAGGAAGGCTTGAACGAATCCAGTTTCATCCAGTCCGGGAGTCTTCGCTGGATCGCTCAACGAAGTCATCTCAGCCACAATGATCTGCTTCGCGGTCCGCACAGCCTCGGTGCTCTGCTGGAGGCACAGGGTTTTCCCTCGACGCCGGGCCCTCGCCTACCTTTGCCGACCGAACCCTACTTCCGCGGCGGCTACACCGTCGCAAGGCACTGCGATGCGACAAGACAGGTCTGTGGCGTACAGATCGAGGCGAACCGCCCCTTCCTGCGCGATACCGCGGAAAACCGTCTCCGCTTTGCCCGCGCCCTCGTGACCGCTCTGGAAACATTTTTCCCAACGCTCCTCGATATCACCCTTGATGGCTCGAGGACAGAACCCGTCTCGTCCCGCACCCCTTCATCGCTCTCACCAATTGCCCCGCAGCCCTGATGAAGCGTCGATAGAATTGGGCCTGTCCGCCGTTTAGAGGCTCCGGGAGCCAGTCTTTCAAGAATACTTCGGATCCTTGCCCGGCTCGGTCTCGTAAAGGTACTCGGAGCGACCGTCGGTATGCGGCTTAACGATTTCGGCTTCAAAACGCAAGTAGTTCGGATCTTCCCGGAACATCGCAAGCTTGTCGCGGCTCTCAAAATCGGCCGAGATGAAAAAACCAAATTCATTGGCGGGATCAATGCTGCGCCCCGAGCGAAAATTATGCGCTTCATTCACCCGGTGGAAACAGGTCCGGCTGACGCGGATCATTTCCTCGATTTCGTCTTCGGACTTGTCCCTCGCGATCCGATACAGAGCGATGTAGTGGACCATGGCAAAGGTTGGGGAATAAATAAACGAGGGGAAAAACAACTCCCTCTCAGTTGCGCCATTCAAGGGCGCCCTTTTTCAGAGCGTAGAGGTAGGCGACAAAAAGAATTCCGACAAATCCGAGCATGGCCCAGAGGAAAACCATGGCACCTCCATCGATTTGCTCGCGATAAACAGCCGCCCACGGAAAAAGAAAGACGACCTCAATGTCGAATAGAACAAAAAGCATCGCGACGAGGTAGAACTTCACGCTGAACCGCGCCTGACCTCCGCCGATGGGCAACATGCCGCATTCATAGGCCGAGTCTTTGGTTTTGTTGCGCAGCGCTCGTTTGCCGAGGAGAGCACTCGCGATGAGAGTGGCCGCGGCGAAACCCGAGGCAATCACAATTTGAAGCAGGACAGGAATGTAGTCAGAAAGCATGATCAGAAAGAATTCCGTTGGACTGAGTAATGAGCAGCCACACGGAATCTACTGAATTTGACCGTGCCGTCCACACGATTTAAACGTGTCCGGAAGAAAGGCTTCACCGACTCCTGGGAATCGGTGAAACCGAAGATCCTTGATCAGGTCGTTGCAGGAACACTTGCAGCGTCCTGGATATTTTCGAGGCCACGATACTCCTTGCCATTTTTTTCTACCAACCCCCGGGTAACGAGGTTCTGAAGCTTTTCATAAGCGCGCAGTCGGAGCATTTCCTCCCCGCCGCTGACGGCATTTCGAGCTTTCAGGTTCTCGTACACGACCACAAAAAGGTCGTTAAACCCGAAGGTTTGTTTGTCAGAGAGTACGGTGACCAGTTCATCAGTTACATGATCTGGAACCCGTCGTGAGAATCGTGTTCTACGTGTGGTTGACATGGGTTCCACCCTACCACACTCTGGAATGAATGCCTACCGATTTCTATTCTAATTTCGCATAATCTGAATATTCTCAAATCTGCGCTTCAGTAAGGACATCAAACCCGTATTCAGTAAGTGCCTTAATCACAATGACTTTTAAGGATGGTGAATAAAGCAGCGGCGAGTTCATGAAGGTGCAACAGTGAATGTAGCCCCGCATACCCGTAAGCGGACGTCTCGTTTCTCCTTTCTCTGCCAGCCATCGGTCAAACGCAACGAAGGCCTCCACCCAGTCGGCCAGAGAATAGTCGGAATCATCGACCTGATCGAACAGGCATTCCAGTTCCGCCCCGTTTCCCAGCGAAAGAAGCCCCTCAAATTCCTGCAACAGGGGTGACTCCTCCCCCAGCGCTTTCCTTACCGTGCTGAGGAGAATGGCGTGAGGATCGCTCATGGGGTGAAGTGGGCGCGCTGCGGGAACCGCTATTTGAGAGGC
>JAGNMT010000012.1 GCA_017991025.1 Verrucomicrobiales bacterium | reverse complement strand
TCGCAAAATCGTGGGCAGTGATCGTATCGGATCTCCCCGCCGCATTGACAGTCACCGTGCGGGCATTTTTGAGAGAGCGCCTTTGCCTGCCGAACTGGGGGATGGTGGCGAGAGGGCATCGGGGCCGCCCGTGACCGGTCCAACTTTGCGACGCTACCCGGCCGGCTTCCGCACCAGCGTGCAAGTGCGCGACGGTATCCCTCTACGGGTCGAGTCCTCCCGTGTCTCGGGGGTGGTCGTCAACTTTTTCGGACCATGGAAAAGCGGTGGCGACTGGTGGCATCGCGGGCAGCAGTGGGAGAGGGAGGAGTGGGATGTCGAGCTGCTCAATCACGGCCTCTTCCGACTCGTTGAGACGGGAAGGGGCTGGATGCTGGAGGGATATTATGATTGAGCGGATTCCCGTGGCGAAGTTCGTGAGAACTTCGGAGGCCGGAGCCTAACCGTCGTTTAAAGATGACTCCGGATTCCTCCGACTACCACGAACTGCACGCCCGCAGCGCCTTCAGCTTCCTGCGCGGGGCTTCGGCGCCGGAGACTCTCGCTGACCGCGCGGGACAGTGCGATCTTCCGGCCGTGGCGCTGTGTGATCGCGATGGGTTTTATGGATCGGTCAGGTTTCATCAGCGGGCGCGAGAAAACGGACTCCGTGCCATTGTTGGAACGGAACTAACGATGAGCGATGGTACCGTCCTGCCCGTGCTCATCAAAAACCGCGACGCCTATCGTGCCGTTTCGCGTCTCCTCACCCGCGCGCAACTGCGATCCGCCAAAGGTGAGTGTTCCCTCGAATGGTCCGAACTGGGGGAAGTCTCCGATGACATCGCCGTCCTGAGTGGCGACGGGGAAGGCCCTCTCGATACCGCCTGGCGCAGGGATGGTGTTCGCGGGATGGAGTTGGCCCTGCAAAATTTGATTCGTCATGTCCCGGAGCGCAATCTCCACCTTGAACTGCAGCGGCATGCGATCAGGGGAGAGGACACGCTCATTCGCGCCAAGTGCGATCTCGCCGCTGCCTACAAGCTGCCTTTGCTCGCGACAAATGGCGTCACCTATGCGCTACCGCAAAACCGGCAGGTGCAGGATGTCTTCACCTGCCTGCGGAATCATACGACTCTCGACGCGGCGGGTCGTCAGCTGGCAGTAAACGGGGAACGACATATAAAAACGTCGAAAGAGATGGCGCTTCTCTTTCGCGATCACCCCGGCGCAATCCGCAATACCTGCCGTCTCGCTGAGCAGATAGACTTTTCCCTCGAAAATCTCGGCTACGAGTTTCCCTGCTACGAGGTTCCGTCGGGGCATTCGATGGATAGCTACCTCACCGAGGTGACCTGGCACGGGGTGAAAACCCGTTACGGAAAACCCTCCGCAGCGGTAAAAGCGCAGATCACAAAAGAGCTCGACCTTATCACTCATCTCGGTTTCAGCGGATACTTTCTGATTGTGTGGAGTCTCGTTAGTTATTGTCGCGAAAACGGGATCATGGTGCAGGGGCGGGGGAGTGCCGCGAATAGCGCGGTCTGCTTTTGTCTCGGCATCACGCCGGTCGATCCCGTCGGGGCGAAACTGCTTTTCGAGCGATTTCTCAGCGAGGGGCGCAAGTCCTGGCCTGACATCGATCTTGACCTGCCGAGTGGTGATCAGCGTGAGCAGGTCATTCAGGAAGTCTATCGGCGCTACGGCCGACACGGCGCGGCAATGACGGCCAATGTCATCACCTACCGGGGGCGCAGCGCGGTGCGCGAGATAGGCAAGGTGCTTGAGTTTCCCGAGGAAGTGCTGAGCCGATTCTCCGATCTTTACGCAAGCGGGGACTACAAACACACTCTCGCATTCGAGGATCAGGTCGCCCAGTCAGGCATCACCGCCGATCACCCGAGAGCCGCCGCGCTCGCTTCACTCTACGGGCAAATCCACGGACTGCCAAGGCACCTCGGTCAGCATTCCGGCGGCATGATCATTTGTCAGGGCGCTCTCGACGCCGTCATGCCTCTGGAGAATGCGAGCATGCCGGGTCGTACCGTGGCGCAGTGGGACAAGAACGATTGCGCTGACATGGGGATAATCAAGGTGGATCTGTTAGGTCTCGGCATGATGGCGGTTCTCCAGGATACGATCGCTCTTTCGGAGGCCCGCGGGCGTCCCGTCGATCTTGCCCGGATTCCGAAAGACGACATCGCGACCTACGATCTCATGTGCTCCGCCGACACCATAGGCGTGTTCCAGATCGAGAGCCGGGCGCAGATGCACACCCTTCGCCGCATGAAGCCCCGCTGTTTTTATGATGTCGTCATCGAAGTCGCGATCGTGCGGCCGGGACCGATTGCAGGGGGGCTGGCGCATCCTTATCTCGAGCGCCGCGCAGGGCTTCAGCCTATCGACTACATTGACGAAAAGCTGCGCCCGACCCTCGAGCGCACTCTCGGGGTGCCCATGTTTCAGGAGCAGGTTTTGAAAATGGCAATGGTCATGGCCGACTTCACTGGAAGCGAAGCCGAGGAGCTACGCCGCGCCCTCAGCTTTCATCGTTCCCACGAGCGTATGCGGAAAGTCGAGGTGAAACTAAGGAATGCACTTCGCGAGCGGAACGTTTCCGAAGAAGCTGTCGAGAGTATGGTGAAAGTGATAGGGTCTTTCGCCCTCTATGGATTCCCCGAATCTCACGCGATCAGTTTCGGACTCCTCGCCTACGCGAGCAGCTACCTGAAGGTGCATCGCGCCGCCGAGTTTTATACCGGGCTTCTCAACAATCAGCCGATGGGGTTTTACTCTCCGGCCACGCTCATTCAGGAAGCGAAACGGCGCGGCCTTCGCTTTCTTTCCCCCTGTGTCGTCGAGTCGGATTGGCGCTGTGAGGTCATTGATGACACCACCATACGGCTCGGGCTCATCAATGTCCTCGGACTCAGGGAAACGGCGGTTACGACGATGCGCCGGGAGCGCGAACGGGAGCCGTTTCGTTCGCTTGAGGATTTCCGGCAGCGGACAGCTTTTGACCGCTCGCAGATGCGGCAGCTTGCTTCGGTCGGTGCGCTTGTGAGGCTGGCCCCGACAAGGCGTCAGGCGCTCTGGCAGGTTGAGGAGCCGGCCTTGGAGCAGGGGGACCTGTTTGCCGTGGCGAGGGGAGATTGTGCCGCAATCGTACGGGAGTGCCCGCTTCCTGAGATGTCCTACACCGAGCGGGTGCAGGCCGATTTTTCCGGCATGGGATTAACGACCGGGAAACACCCCATGGCCCTCGCGAGGGAGAAATTGTCAAGTTTCATCCTCCCGGCGATGGACCTGCACCGCCTTCCCAATGGATCCCGGGTTTCTACGGCCGGGGCGGTGATCTGCCGTCAGCGACCCGGTACGGCGAAGGGGGTTGTCTTCATCACGCTTGAGGACGAGACCGGGCTGTCGAATGCCATTGTCTACGGCAACACCTTTGAGAAATATCGGCTCACGATTACGACCGAACCCTTTCTTCTCATCACCGGGACGATCCAGCAGGCCGACGGAACGACGCATGTGATGGCGGAATGCATCGAGGCGCTACAGGCCGGGGAGTGCCTGCCACCGGCGGCGTCGCATGATTTTCATTGAGAGGGCAGCTTCTTCGGCTCCAGATCGACTCAAAGTCCGAAAGGATAGGTGTCAGGAACGCCCGGGCTTTTCGACGTTGTAATGGGAGTCACCGCCGTGGTTTCATCGAACCAGATCAATTCGTCGAACTGGACCGGGAGGGCCGCCTGAAAATAATGGCTCACCATTTCGGATTCCGGACGATAGATCACTCCGATGGCACGTTCGAGATGCGGTTCGAGAAGCTCTCTGCGGAGATCTGCGTCAGGCGGGTTCCGCAAGGGGAGAAAGAAGGACGGAATCTCCGTTTCGTGGCACAGCCGCTCGTAACTGTCCTCGTGGGACGGGCGCACTTTCTTGAACTGAACCGGCTCGTCCCAGTTTGAGGCTGCGGCGACGGTTCCATGGTCCGTGCCGAATCCGATGTGATACGAGGAACGGCCCCAGTGCTCACGGGCGAGCTGGCCGATATTCAGTTCGCCCCGCATCCCCATCTCGGTCGCGGACGCGTCGCCGACATGGGAATTGTGAGCCCAGACAACGGCGCGAGACCCCGCTCCGCGATGTTCCATCACCGCTTTCAGCGTATCAAACATGTGCCGATCACGGAGATTCCACGACTGGCGATCACCGTAATACATGACCCGGTAGTAGCGTTCGGCTTCGCGAATGACGGTGGCATTGCGCTCTGCGTCAAACATCTCGTCCCCGTCGGCTGCGGCGTATTTCACTCTTTTTTCGAGGAGGTTGAAGAGCGTTTTCACCACTTCCTCCTCGCAGTCTTTCAGTCGTCCGCTCACCGCCGCCCGGCCGTAGGTTGCCGGATCGCTCTCCCATGGCGAAAAGCAACCGTAGCGAACCCGGGCCGAGGCCGCAGCTTCGGGATCCACTTTGTCGAGATACTCGAGGACTTCTCCGATGGAGTTGTAGAGACTGTATAGATCAAGGCCGCAGAGGCTTACCTGCGTTTCCGGATCGGGGATCGAGCGGTTGTAGTTGGCCGCCCAGGTGATGAATTCCTCCATCTCCCTGTTGTGCCACATCCAGGTGGGAAATCGGGAAAACGGAGGATTCCGCAACTCCCGTCTTGACCGGCCGCGGATGGCCCGGTCGATGAAGTTCGCATCGGGATAATCCCCTTCGATCGCGACAATGGTGAATCCGCGGTTCGTGACCAATTCCCGGGTGATCCTCGCCCGCATCCGATAGAATTCGGAAGTGCCATGGCTTGCTTCTCCGATCAGGACGACGCGGGCGTCACCGACACGCTCTAGGAGCGGATCAAGGTTCGCCCCGTCTATCGTTTCAAATGGTTCACAGTTCCTGGCGATGAGACGACTGATCCGCTGTCTCTTTTCCGGAACCATCCGGAGCGGTATGCTCGCACGATGCTTCGGCAGGGGTGCGCCGTCCAGCGCCCATCCTTCGCTTCCAATAAGCGGGACGAACTGCACGCGTCCGAGTGATCGCCGGTCATAGGCGTGCTCCCCCGTCCGCTCAACGCACAGCAACTCCTGATACTTCACGTCATCGCCGACCGGAATCACGAGGCGCCCGCCAATCGCCAGTTGTTCGAGAAGACTCTGCGGCACCTCCGGCCCGCCCGCAGCAACCACGATGGCATCGAACGGGGCTTCTTCCGGCCAGCCCAGGGTTCCGTCCCCGCTGCGCACCTTCAGGTTTTTGTAACCGAGTTCACCGGCCCTCTGTCTGGCCAACTCGGCCAGCAGAGGGTGACGCTCCACCGTATAGATCTCGCGGGCGATCCGACTGATGACGGCCGCGGCATATCCGGATCCCGCTCCTATTTCGAGTACTCGATCCTGACGGTCGAGATGCAGCGCCTCGACCATAACAGCCACGATGTACGGCTGGGAAATGGTTTGGCCTTCTTCGATCGGCAGGGGGGAATCGTCATAGGCGAACTCGCGCAATCGTTCAGGAACGAACCGCTCGCGGGGCACTTCGCGCATCGCTTCAAGTACTCCGTTATCGCGCACGCCGCGCGAAGCGATCTGGTTCTCCACCATCTTGAGACGGGCATCGATATAGGATTTCATGGTAGGCTTGGAGGAGTTTCAAAAGAGGCCCTGCATGGGGCCGTCGGTGGTCGCGAAAAGGTGACCTCGCGCCGGCTTTCCGGGTGACCATCTAACTTGAGGAATGCTTCGGGACCCAGGCTTGTCGCGAGCATGACGGTGTTGATTTCGCGATGTTTGAGCCACCCTCCGCTTTCCTGATTTTCCGGCCGGATCCAGAACTCTTCGATGGTTTCTCTCAACCGGGTGTATGGAGAGATCCTTGCCAGCGTGTCCTTCAATCCACCGTGAAACGAAAGCGCATGCGTATGCTGACCTGTCAGTTCCTGCATTTTCAGGATCGCCGACAATCCGATTGATAGCCCGAGCTCTCGAAAGGCGAGACGGTTCGAAACCGGATAGTTTAACGAGCGAAGGCGTGCCCACGCTCCGAGGCTGCTCTCGGCGTCGCGCAGCAACGAGTCCAGCAACTCCGTTTCGTGCAGACCGTGAAAGAGAATCAATTGAGTGAGACGACAGGCGTCGGTGAGCAGTCCGCCGATCCCGAGTGCATCCATCGTTTTCCACGAGGTATCAGCGCACATTCCGGCCAATTCAGCGATTTCATTTTCCAGGTCAAAATCGGTATCCGTTCCGCCAAACACCGCGAGGCCGGCCTTGAGCTGCTGACAGGTGATGAACCCGTCGAGCGGATCGTGATGCCCCATCGACGGAACCAGTGCATAGGAGAGATCGATACTTATTTTCCAGTGCAGACTATGGCGCGCGCCGGGAAACGGCGTATAGCAGAACCCGGCATGGGCGGCTTTCGCCAGTTCAACGGCCCATTGATGATACCGGGGCTCCCCGGTAACCCGCGCGACGAGGTCAAGGGCGTGCATCCACTTTGTGAGGTAGTGAAAATACTGTCCGTCGCGATCCCACTCCGACCGTTCATCAAAAGGATCGTGCGGCGTGCGTTCGCCAAGGTCCTTGCCGATTCGCAAGCCCCCGCAGGTGGGGTGATCCGCTCCGTCCGTTTCACTCAACCCGCTGATCCATCCATGGCGGCTGTCATCATCACGAAAGCGACCGAGGACATGATGTACCTGATCAACCAGCGTCAGCGCTTTCTGGATGAATTCAGCGTCCCCCGTCTCACGATAGAGCTCTATGAAATTACAGACCGCAAAAGCATCCGTCCATAAGTATCGGCGCGAGATAGCTGATTCCCCGGAGAGTCCTGTCCTCTCTGAGAATCCGGCCATGAGGCTTTGCATGAGGGCAGTCGTATTCACCCGTTAAGAATGTTGATAAACCACGCGATTTTTTTCCTGTCCCTCTTTCCCTCGGGGCTTACCAACGGGAAATGCGGGGGCTTGAAATGGAGGGGAGCTCAATGGAGAAATCGTTTTTCGAGATCCTTCAGTGACGCTTTGGTTAGGTCTGCGGCAACGGTCTCTTGAATCGCACTCAGCGTCTCATCAGAAAGTTCCTCAGCGAGACGCGTCAGGATGGACTTGGGGGCGGCGAGGATGCTGGGAGGGTAACCGGCTTCGGCGATGACGTGATCAACCTGACCGGCTATTACGGCAATATTATTTTTCTCGATCTCGTTTTCCAGTTCGTGCTCCTCTCCGTAGGACATGCCTCCCGCCATTCCGGCGATCTGTCCCTGACTGAATCGACCTGCCTGATCAGACATGATGTCTCCGAGCGACGATTCCCGGTGGACGAAGGCGGCCGATTCGACTTCATGAAGATGGTTTTTCTCTTCTGTTAAACCGGAAGCCAATTTTATCTGAACCGCCCGAACGCGGCCTAAATCTGCCAATACGATAAATGTTCTCATAAATGTTCTCATAAATGTTCTCATAAGGTTCTTAAATTACGTTGGGGTATCGATCAGGACGAACCAGTTGAAGTCGACCTCAGCGCACCTGTTGGAAAAGGGAGGGCCTTTAACCCTCCCCAGCATCTGATACGGCTTTCTTGGAAGCAGGAGCGATGGTGATGGGATGGGGGCGGAATCGCTGCCTCGCCGCTGACGGGATTTCCCGGAGAGTTAAGCGCCCGGGCGGGAGGCAGCCTCTCATGTCCAACTCAACGACAGAAGTTGCGCCTATTTAACGGGGATTTCAGTTCCTGAAAGTTTCTTCGTCTTCTTAGTCTTCTTAGTCTTCTTAGTCTTCTCTTTAGATTTCGGGAGAGAGATTTTCAGAACGCCGTTTTTAAAGACCGCATCAATTTTTTTGTGATCGACCTCATCCGGCAACTGGAAGCTCCGAACGTACTTTCCATAGCTTCGCTCGACGCGGTGCCAGGTCTTCTTGCGCTCCTCCGCCTCCCGTCGTCGCTCGCCGCTAATGGTCAACATTCCGTCATCCTGAGTCACTTTGACGTCCTTTTTGTCGATATTCGGCAGGTCCGCCGTGATGGTGTACTCCTTGTCATCTTCCGAGACATCAACGGCGGGACTCCAGTCGGCGAATTCATCCCCTCCCGGCAGAAGGCCCGGCCCGCCGTTTCCGGTCAGCGCAAAGAGTGACCGCATCTGATTCTGAAGATCTTCAAACTCTTTGAAGGGATTCCAACGGGGAATTTTTGCCAGTTCGTTCATGAGTAGTTTACTTATTGTTTTTTGTTTGTTTTGTTTCTTCTCCAACTACTGGAGTGAAATGGACTTTCCGAAACCCGGCAGGTGCTTAGGGAAGCTGGAGATTCCCGCCAGCGTGCGGTCGCATTCGAGGACACGCTCCCGATGGTTATCAGGTGACTCACCAACCAGTTTCAGAAAATCATCCTCAAGACTCTTCACCGAGTCGTATCCCGAAGATCTCGCCACGTTTTCAAGGGAATCCTCGGGATTTAGGAGGTGGCGGGACGCTCTATCCAGCTGGCAACGATCTGCGTACTCGCCGAAACTCATTCTCCCGGCGAGGCCGAATGCGAAACTCCAACCCGAATCGTGTGGAAAATCGCTCCGGTAATTGCTTCCATCCGCCCGCTCCCGCTCCCGCGCCTTGACGGCGCGCATCCATTCCGGATCCCGGGGGTCGTCTTCGAGGAGCATCCCGTTGATGCTCAAGCTCAGTCGATCGGCAAAGACCTGAAGAATTGACTGGTAACGATCCAAGTTTTCCGCGGAAACGACCGGGGACTGCAGCCATGCCTCCGCCGCCGCCTCGAGCTTTGCGGACTGGCACACCATCCAGACGCTGGAGGCCTGGGTGAAAAAGGTTTCAACCGTGGGACGGGAAAGCGCGAGGCTACCGGTCTGGAGCGTGGCAACAGTCCTATTCTGAAACCGGATAGGCACGGCGATCTGCCGCAATCCAACCTTGCAGGACGAACTCGTGTCATGCTCCCGTTCCGCGTCGTTTTCCGGATGGTGATGGGAAAGTGGGCACTGCGCGCAGACCGCGGTTCTTCCCGGGTTCATCAGTCTGCAAAAGGGAGTTCCCGGTTCATGGTCCCGGTCCAGACTCTGAAGCGACGATCCATGGGGTTCGATTGATTCGAGAGACAACGGCAGCCCGGTTAATGTTTCGAAAGTGCGTCGATACAATCGGCAGACCATCGAACGCCTGAGTCGATCATAGATCGTAGAAACCGGCACCAGACAATCTGACTCGTCGGAAATCATTATCTCATCACAGGGGGGCGAAGTTGTTTCCATTCGATCTACCCCACACTATCGATTTTGAGGTTTTGGTATATAGGCGGGAAATCGGATCTTCCTATCATTCTCCCTACTAAGGGAGACTACGAAATTTTCGTAGTCTCCACGGGGGCAGCTCTTTTTGTCCGGGTATCCATGTTTCGGTCCGCTTCGTTCCACTTGATTTGCAGCAGGTTTGAGATCTGTTGGCGTGGAGCTGATGATCGGCGGCATGGCGATGTTCCTTGAAAAGCACGGCCCGGGAACTAGGCTGCCGGTGGTGAAGAGGACTTTTCAAGAGTGTTCGATGTCAGGCGGGAAGCCGTTTCCCGTGCCGCTGGGTTTATTGGTGATGCTACTTTCACTTGGACCGGCGAAGCACGCGTTCTCCTCGGGCACAGTCGAGGCGATCACCTTTGCGCTGACTCCTGGAGAACTCTACCTTCCGGCGGCGGAAATTGCGGGTTTGCTCCATTGGAAGTTTCGTAGGGATGAAAAAAGCGGGCGCGTCTTTTTCAATGATCGTCCGATCCCCCCGTCCGCCGTGCGAAAACTCCTGGACGGAGCCGATCTTGTATCCATAGGGGACCTGGGCTCCGCAGGTGCGGCGCTTTTCCGGGAATCAGACGGCCGCAGATTGCGTATCTCAAGCAACGGAAACGAATGCACCGTATTCCCGGGTGAAAAGCGGGTGGAAGTCAATCTCGCGAACCAGAAACTCAGGGCATGGCAGGGACAACGGCTCGTGCTGGAAAGTCGCATCAGCTCGGGGCGCGGCGGCTCCACTCCCGCTGGTGAATTCCGGGCGGGACCCTACAAGGCACGGATGCATTATTCATCCCGATACGCCAACGCTCCCATGCCCTGGAGCGTCCAGATCAACGGGCACATCTTCATCCACGGTTTTCGTCACGTGCCTGACTATCCGGCCTCCCACGGGTGTATCCGGCTCCCTCTGACGGAGGGAAATCCCGCAAAATTCTTCTACGAATGGATCGATCAAGGAACCCCCGTCCGCGTGTTGAAAACATGAGTCGCTTCGCAACAATGATTGATCGTTTTTCCACCCCGTCGGGGGGATTCTCGGGAGGGTGCCTTCCCTATTCCCAACGGAGGACTATTACCAGTAAATCGATTTTTCAAGGCTTTTGACCCAGCTTTCTCTTAGGGTTATTGTCCACTCCCGGCTATCCACACTTCATTCCGATTCGATCCACTTGATCGTCCATCGACACTTTGCTTTGAATGTTCTCATTCCACTGAAGTCCCCGGGTCGGATGAGATTCGGAAACGGTCAGGAAATGTTACGTGACTCCCTATTTGCATTTAGACCCTATTTGCTCTTTCGAGAAATCGACCGTTGTGTGACGGAAACGCATGAAGGAGGGCGGCCATGAAGGTAATCGTGTTCGGAGGCCACGGGAAGATGGGAAGAGTGGTTGCCTGGGACCTGATCCGTCGCGACGAAGTCGAGCAGGTCGGTCTTGCTGCCCGGTGCAAAGATGCGCTGGAGAATGTGCAGGCCTGGCTGAAGAGTCCGAAGCTGGTGCTGCACATTCTCGACGTGGAAGACCGTGCGGCGGTGCAGTTGTTGATGCGGAACTACGACGTGGGGGTCAGCGCCCTGCCCGACCGGCGCTGCAGCTACCTCATTATCGACGCTGCGGCTGAAACCGGTTTCAGCATGGTGGACATGCTTGAGGAATACCACAGGCGGCCCGATATCTACGAGACCGAGAACATCGTGCTGCCTGCAGGTATGCGGCTCGAGGCCTATGGTGAGTGGCTGAACGAGCGCGCCGAGCGTAACGGTGCCATCATCCTGGACGGCTTCGGCTTTGCGCCGGGCATCAGCAACATCACCGTTGGTGAAGGTATCCGGAAGCTCGACATGGCCGAGTCGGTCGTCGCACGTGTCGGGGGCATTCCGTCGAAGGCCTCCGCCGAACGGCACCCGCTGCGCTACATGATTACGTGGGCGTTTGCCCATGTGCTGCGTGAATACATGAACAAGGTCAACATCCTTGAGGACGGCCGGGTGAAGGAGGTGAACGCGCTCACGGCCCGCGAACGGTTCCACTTCAACCAACTGGGTAAGGACGAGTGGCTGGACTGCGCCATCACGACGGGCATGCCGAGTTTCATCTTCACTCGACCGACTCTCAAGGCGTTCGCGGAAAAGACAGTGCGCTGGCCAGGCCACTTTGACGGGGTGGATGTGCTGAAGGAGTGCGGGATGCTTGACATCGAGCCTGTCTCCGTGGATGGGCAAGCCCTCGCGCCGCGCGCCGTGTTGCTCGCGGCGATAGAGCCGCGGCTGCGTTCGCTCGAGGGTGACACCGACGTATGCGTCATGTACAACACGGTCGTTGGCCTGAAGGATGGCATACGCATGCGCGTTTCATACCATATGTGGGACGAGGCTGATCCCGTGACCGGGATCTCCGCCATGGGCCGAGTCACCGGCTTCCCGGCGGCGATTGGTGCCGTGATGATCGGGGCGGGCAGGATCAAGGTGCGCGGGATCGTGCCGCCCGAGGACGCCATTTACGGTGATGACTACCGGTGGTTCATGTCCGAGCTCGAACGCCACCACATTCACATCGTGGAGACGGTGGAGCCGCTCTAGGAGACCGACGGGACGCAGGGTGCCGCAGCTGTGTCTTGGCGGACCGGGTTATCGATCCTGAGGGACTCACCTTGTAAACTGATAGAATGCTGGAAATCGTTTTTTCAACCCTCTTTTCCCGTCATCGGCACAAAGCGCACGGGCAGGATCGAACGCTGCTCGATCTTGCCGCCGCGTTTTTCGAGCAGGTAGAGCTCCTGCACCCGGTTCTCGGGACCGACGGGGATGACCATGCGCCCGCCCTCGCGCAGTTGTTCCACCAGCGCGGGCGGAATGGCATCGGGCGCGCAGGTGACGATGATGACATCGAAGGGCGCTGCCTCGGGCCAGCCGAGCCATCCGTTGCCGGCGCGGGTCCGGACGTTCTTGTAGCCGAGCTCCGCGAGTGTCTTTGCGGCACGTTCCGCCAGAGGCTCGACGATCTCGATGCTGTAAACCTCCGCCACCAGCCCGGTCAGCACTGCTGCCTGATAGCCGGACCCTGTACCAATCTCCAATACGCGATCCGTCGGCTGCGGCTTCAACTCCTGCGTCATGAGGGCTACCAGCGACGGCTGCGAGATGGTCTGGCCGTGGCCGATGGGCAGCGGCCGGTCCTCATAGGCATAGGCCTGTAGTTTCTCCGGCACAAAACGATGCCGCGGCGTGGCCTGCATGGCCTCGATCACCCGTTTGTCGGTAATCTGGATCCGGGATCCGCGTCCGAAGGATTTCACGAGTTCCCTGCGCTGCGCCTCGTAAGGATCGGGGGCCGGCGACGGCTTGTCCTCTCCGCCTGTCGGAGCACAACTCGCGAGTATCAGCATGAAGTTCGGAATCGCGCCGAGGGCGGGATGTTTCCTGCGCATGGGAATGGAGGGGGCGGGTTATCTCTTTTCTACCTGACAGGGGACTTCACCACCAGGACCGGTTTGCGACTACGGGCCAGAACCGCCTGGACCGTGGATCCAAGAAGAGCAGCGCCGGCTCTCGAGTGCCCCTTTGTCCCCATGCAGACCAAATCAGCGCCCACTCTTTCTGCTGTCTCACAAATAGCCGAGGTAATATGGCGATGAATGCATACTTCCGAAGTGAGGGAGAGACCGGGCTCCCCACCGAAGTCGGCCCGAATCATCTCTAACCGCTTTTCCGCCTTCTCCTTCGACCTCGCAGTCGCCAGGCTGTGATCAATGTATACTTCTGTGGCAAAAACCTGGTCGATCCCGCTGGCGGGTTGAAAACAGACGTGCAGCAGGTGGATCGTTCCGCCTGCCTCCAGCAGTGATTTCGCATATCTAACCGCCTCTTCGCATTGCGGCGTGAAGTCAGTCGGCACCAGAATCCTCCGAATGACGGGAACGGACGGCGCTTTCTCGATCGAAACCTCAGGCACACACAGCACGTTGGTCGATGCATGCCCTACCACCGCACGCGAAAACGAAGCCCCCCGTAACCGGCCCAATCCATGCCTTTGATGGGTGCCTACTACAATCAAGCCGGCACCAAGTTCAATGCCTTTGTTTAAAAATTCAATCGCCGGATGATCGCTCGACGGACACACATGAACATTGGCGGAAACGTCGCCCAGCAGTTCGTGCAGTCTTTCCCAAACATCCTGCTGCAGCGCCGTCTGCTGCTCGCCATCAGGTCTCTGAAACTCGCCGGTTTGAACATGGGCCGCTTCAAGCCGGACTCCCCCAAGCGCAGCTAATGCCTTGGAGGCCATTACGGCTGCGTCCGATGAACCGGAAAAATCAATTCCGCAAAGCATCCGCAATTCAACTCCCTCATCCAGCCACGCCATTAGATTAGCCGGCTGGCGTACCATCAGCGTCGGCACCGGCGCCCGCTCAGCCACGCGTTCAGCGACACTCCCGATCAACCAGCGCTCAGCCCGCCCCTTTCCTGTTGTACCAAGCACAATCATCCACGTCGGTTCCCGGGAAGCCGCCTTCACTATTTCATAACCCGCATTTCCCCGTCTGAATTCCTCAACTACTTCAATTCCTGTCGCCCGCAACCTGTCCGCCTCACGCTTGAGTTGCGCTGAAATTTCCCGATCATCTGGTTCAGGGATCGGGAATTCGCCCATCACGACCAAGTCCTGCCCGCAGTGAAGCAGGCGCAATGGATGGCTGGTCCTGAAGGCAAGCCTGGCGGCCACATCAACGGCCGCCTGCGCAGGTTTCGAGAAGTCAGTGGCACAGAGTATTTGCATGATCGTGATGAGTTGGGGTCTGCGTAATATTTTGTAGTGAGGCGTCGTGATTACCGGACTGAAGGAAATGTTTACCAGAAGTCTTCCTCTGCCCGATGTTGCCTTCCGGCAGGTGGAAGCAGTTGCTCCGGCGAGTGCGCTGATCGGCGCAGGATTTCGCCCGCGCCGACACAACGCAGGAAAGCGCGGCGAACGGAAACGAAGCGGAAACACGCTTTAATTCCTTCATATTGACTTCGGATTTATTGACTGCTGGGAAATCGCTTTTTCAGCCTGCAAGTTGCGGAGGCGTGTCACTTCCCCATCCACCTGTGTAGCCGACTACGCGGCGATGAGGGCTTTCGGAGAACCAGGGCTTTTCATGCCTTCCCATACCGCTAATTTTACATAAGACCTAAGGCAGGACATATCCGCAACTTCGCGGACTCGGGGATAGTTAATTCGCGTACGGCTCCTCGCGCGAATTCCTCTTTTCACACTGAATGAAGAAGCGATTTCACGATAGATCTACACTGACGTGTGCATATTGCATACGCTGGATCCGTGGAATTCACTATAACTCGATCATTCATTCCTCCCATTGATGGGAAGAGTTCCTTCTGGGATGCTCAAGGGGTCCGTTTGTCGGAAATTCAACTTAATAGAACCCAACTCGCTATGAAATTCAGAATCAGTCTCTCATTCTTAGTCGCTCTTATTGTCACCGTTTCACCCCTCTTCGTCTCCTGCGAGAAACAGGAGAAAGAAAAGTCCGGGAAAAAAGATTCCTCGTCATCAACAGTGTCTAAGGCGAAGCCCTCCGAAGTGAAGCCTGCCGATGTGAAGCCTGCCGATGTGAAGCCTGCCGATGTGAAGCCTGCCGAGGTGAAGCCTGCCGAGGTGAAGCCCGCGGAGGTGAAGCCCGCTGAGGTGAAGCCTGCCGAGGTGAAACCCGATGAAGCTGGAAAACCGGTCCAGTGATAGCTGGTCGGCCTCTGGTCGTGGGGCGTTTTTGTGATTATCGCCTATAGGCGGCGAGGTATGTTATCACATGGTTCCCTATAATAGTTCGTGTTACGAAATCTGGAATTGGCGTAATATCCGGGAGACAGGTTTTGTCCAGACGAAGCCAACTGATCGGACAACGTTTTCAGTCGGCACTTCCGCCCAATTGTGTCTTAGCGGTCTCTCCCGACTCTTTCCACTTGATGGCATAGGCGAGGACCGCATTGCTGTCGGCGAGCCGGAGTTTCTTGCGGATGTGAATCCGGTGGGCATCTACAGTGCGAGAACTGATATTCAGCGCTGAAGCGATTTCGTGGGAATTTTGCCCTTGCCCGATCAACTCAAAGATCTCTATCTCCCGGTCAGTTAGCCGCTCCAATGGAAAGCCGAATTTGGTTGCCTGTCCACCGGAAGAGAGCGTTTCGAGAAATCGACGTGCGGTCTCACTGCTGACATAGACTTCCCCATGAAGGACGGTTCTGATTGCCTGGATGATCTCCTCCGGTGGAGTGTCTTTCATCAGATACCCGCGTCCCCCGGCACGCAGCACTCTCTCGGCATAAATTTTTTCGTCATGCATCGAGACGACAAGTACCGGCATGGCGGGATAAAGGGTTCTCAAGTCTTTGATCAATTCGAGACCGCTCCTGTCCAGAAGAGATATGTCACTGATGACGAGATCGGGGAGAAGCGCTCCCGCCAGGGCAATTGCCTCGGCGACGCTGGTAGCAGCCCCCGCCAGCTCTATATCATCCAAGTCTTCAAGTATGGCTTTCAAGCCGGCCCTAACAAGCGGGTGATCGTCGACAATTAAGACTCGTTTAGGGACACTCATTCCTGCAATTGAAATTTCAGCGAAGTTCGGCTCGAATAAGGCCTGTGCAAGGAGAGAATGTTGCCGGTCGATACGATAGGCCCGCATCGAAAACTCTCTCCGGAAGTATATCACGAGAAGAGTGAGCGATCGTGATCAACGGGAAATTTGGTACACGAGTTTATTGCCTTCAGTCGCATACCGTCTCGCGGTCCGGTCGGTTGTAGTTATTGACTCGTACGCAGAATAACTATCTGCAAATTAGCAAATCCTCGTATACCTGCCGGTTCGAGCTTCAGGTAGGATTCAAAGCATGGAGGGGGATCGTCATTTCGGATTCATCGGAGATCGGCGGCGCCGGGTTCTCGAATTTATGGGCGGTGCGGGAGACGATCCGACCTCCGCAACCTGCGGGTTTATTTCCCGGTGTGACGGCTCTGTTCCTTATGATCCCGTAAAGATTCGTCCTCCGGATTCGCTCGACGGGTATATTCGCGGGGATTTGGACACGGCCCGTTCATTGCACGACCGCGACTCCTATGTGGCTCACCTTGATATGGAGTATGTCAACTTTGACGATCATTTTGCCTCGTTTCACGATCCTGGCCGGGCCTTCGGGTTGCAGGAGCCGACCGTGAGAATTCTTCTCCGAATTCTCGGGGATTTCGGCATTCGACCGCTCCATCTTTTAACCGGGCGGGGTCACCATTTTATCTGGCGGGTTACGAAAAGCAGTCATGCTGGTGCCAGGCTCCGGGGGCTCGTGCCCAATGTGAACGGCGCAAAAAATCAGGTCAGCTTTGTGCCTTCGTTCTTCGAGATTCAACCTCCTTCGGCCGATGACTACGCTGCGTTTGATGGTATGGGACTGATCATGGAATTCCTCGGCCAAATGGTCATGCGCGAGGCAGCCGCGTTGTCGTCGGTCCCGGTTCTGTTGACTGCAGTTGAAGTCGGACCAGGACTTTCGGGAAGGAGGGAAATGATCTCACTGGATCTCTCGGAATACGGGGATCCTCTCCATACCCGGATGGTGCGGATGCCGTTTACCCGTTACCTCAAACACCGGAAATGGGGGATCAGCGACGGAGTGGATGAGATTCGAGCGCTGGCAATCAACGGGCTCGACACGATGGATGCGCTTGCGATTCGGGGAGATACGGAAGCAGTGAAAGATTTGTGTCATTCGATCGACGCGCATATTCCCGAGAGCGATACCGGGATGCAGCACTTAATCGACGCCTACCTCAAATCTCCGCTTCGCTGTTTTCACCACTATTATTTCGGGGCCGATTCACACTCGACCGAACATTATAACGAGGCTCTTCAGCGCATCCGGCAGGAACCTTACCCTCCGTGTGTCAGAGCGATTCTTACGCATCCGAATGACCTTCTTTTAAAGCCGGCCGGAATGCAACTGGTGCTGAGAACCCTGGTCGGCCAGGGGTGGCACCCGCAGCATGTTGGCGAACTCATCTCGATGATTTTCGGCGATCCGGGCCATCAGTGGGGGGATATTTGGGACCATTATGACAGGAAGATGCGTGCCGATTTTTATGCACGGGTTTTCTCCGGGTTGATGGCGGTCGGGCTTGATGAACTGGTTGATTTCAATTGTGTCTCCAATCAGGAGAAGGGCTTCTGCCCGGGGGGTGACGGCATTTGCAATCTGGGTGCCTGGCGGCGGGCGGTGAGTGAACGAGTTGCGAATGAATGGCCGGAAGACACTGCTGCCATGGCCGGTTCGCATGGCACTTATCCCTGCTGGCAGGCAGAGAACTCGATCCGCTTCAGAATGGTGGACTAGATTCATCACGGGAGTGCCATCCTGGAAATCGATACCGCGTCGAACCCTGCCGGAAGAAATCAGGACTCCTCCGGCTCTTGCTCAGCCGGGCTTCTGGAAGAGACCGAGGAACCGGTCTTCAAACTCCTGAAACACCCGGAGACGGTCCAGCTCGGCCTTCAGTTCGTAGGCTTTTGACCGGTCACTTTCCGCCTGCTCGAACAGCAGTTCGATCTTCTTCCGGTCCTTTGCGGAGAGGCGATCCCGTTTTGATTTCCCGGCCAGGGCTTCGGGGGGTGCTTCAGGCGGTGTTTCCCATGACGGCCTGGTCGCATCCTCACTCTCCCTGTTTTGCTGTTCGATCGCCGTTTCGATCCGGGAGAGCAGGCCGCCGAGTTGTTTATCCATCGACTCCGCTTCCACCGCCAGTTCGGTAAGGTCGAGATCGATTCGGGCCATCGCGCAAAAGACACCGAGCACCGCGAGCGACGCTTTCGGAAAAGGGAGTTGCGAGAATAGATGAGGGATCTCGCCGAGGAGACAGGCCCCGGGGATGTGCAGTTCAGCCGCGAGGCCAAGGAGCACACCATTGAGACCGCCGATCCGGCCGTCCTCGAGAATTTCCAGTTCGAGGTGGCGCAATTCGTTGAGCGTTTCCTTGTCGACGGCCGCACCGAAGACGCGCGATTCATGCCCGGGCCGCATCCCTGTCGCCATCGCGGCAAAGGTAAACATCTTCTCGACGCCGAGTTCGCGCGCGAAGTCGATCAATTGGCGGCAGAAGGCATACTTCCCCGACGGTGGCTGGGCTTCCCCGATGAAGAGGATGAGGTCATGATTCTGGCGCGGGTCATTCCAGACATAGAAACAGCTCCTGGGAAGGCGACCTGATCGAATCAGGCCGCCCTTCACTTCGATATGATCGAGATCGAAAAGCTCTCTTGCCGAGAACTCGGCGAGCTGGTGCATCTCCAGCTTGGCCATCAGATAATAGCCGGCGCTTACCGCCACATTCCCCATTCCGGGCCACACGGCGACAAGCCAGGGGTGATTGAGGACGGGTTTATCCGGCATGATTTTGATTTCGCGTCAGAGGGGAAAGTGATTCGATCGACTCAGTCGAGCACGAAGGTGATTTTCGCGTTGATCTGGTGACGGGTGATTTCCCCCCTTTTCGACGATGGCGTTGATGTTCTCGACCCAGGCACTTCGGATCGAGTGAAGCGCATCCGCTTCGCGCAGTATTTTCTCGCTGGCTTCGGCCCTGAAGGTGATCAGTTTATATGACATGATTCGACAATTGGTCAGGTTTAAAACTCATGGGACATTAAACAGGCGCATGCTTTTATTCGTCATGAAACTGCCCCTGGGACCCGCAATCAGCGAGTTACGGCCTTATGCCGCGAAGCCGAAGCGGTGCTTCACTTCTGCGGCGTCGAGATTGAGTGACCGTTCGATCAGGCCTGAAGTGAGACGCTCAGCAGCTACTTTCACCATGTGATCTGCCTGGTGCTGGGTGAGGGCAACTCCTTCGTGTTTGATAGAAATGATGGCTGATCCAGTCACCAGCAGGCCGATCAGGAAATCCTCCGCCGCAATAGGATCGTCGGTTCGGTGGGTGTCCACGCGTTTATTGTGCTGAGGGCGAACGATGTATTCGATGTCAAATTTTGCGAGCATGAAATAGGGTAATTAAGGTTGGGTTTTTTAGGCGATAATAACAATCAGGATTACCAGTGCCGGTGGGAGTGCTGCGCGGTAATTGTTAGCTTTGCGACCGATGCTGCGATGCAGTGGTTACTGCAGGAAATCGCTTTTGATTTTTCGTCAGAGGGGAAAGCGGCTCAACCGACTCAGTCGAGCACGAAGGTGATCTTGGCATTGATCCGGTAACGAGTGATTTTCCCCTTTTCGACAATGGCGTTGATGTTCTCGACCCAGACGCTCCTGATGGAATGAAGGGTTTCCGCCGCCTGACTGACCGCGTTCTCGATGGCGTTCTCGATGGACTTTCCTTCGGCGATGATCTCGATGACTTTTGCTGTGGACATGGTAGTGGTTTGTTAGGTTTATTCCGGAGACGGCCTATCGCTCCGCAATCTCAATATCCCGCAGACGGTCATACCGTAAATGAGTGATTCGATAGCCTCATGAGTCGGATTTTTACGCAGGTCGGCGTACGCATTTCGCGTAACGCCGTCCGATTACGGGGTTTGCGTCCCGGCCCGGTATCGTGTAAATCGAAGGAGATGGCCCGCAAGAAATCAGCCGAGAATCAAGCAGTCCCCGCTGCAGGGAAAAGGCGACCCGCAAAATCGGATTCCGTCACGCCCTTTCCGATTGTCGGAATCGGTGCTTCGGCGGGTGGTCTTGAAGCGCTGGATGCCTTCGTCGGGAATCTGCCCGCTGATACCGGAATGGCTTTCGTGGTTGTCACTCATCAGCAT
>JAGNMT010000303.1 GCA_017991025.1 Verrucomicrobiales bacterium | reverse complement strand
TGATCACATCGGCTTGCCGCCCCCACCAACCCGCCAAAGATTTTCAGGTGCTTATTCGGCCTTTGGTTTTGCCGCTCCGTCCGCAGGTTTTGCCGCTCCGTCCGCAGGTTTTGCCGCTCCGTCCGCGGGTTTTGCCGCTCCGTCCGCAGGTTTTGCCGCCCCGTCCGCAGGTTTCGCCGCCCCGCCCGCAGGTTTCGCCGCCCCGTCCGCAGGTTTCGCTGTCCCGTCCGCAGGTTTCGCTGTCCCGTCCGCAGGTTTCGCTGCTCCGTCCGCAGGTTTTGCCGCTCCCCCTTTTTCCTCAGGCTTTGGCTCAGGCTTTTCCTTAGGAATGACCGGACGCACCGCGAACGCCTGGAAATCGGCCGGCATCGTGTCTTTGCCAAAACGTTTGCTGTAAAGATAGGCGATGCTCTGCATCTGGGTCAATGCCAGGCGGTTCTCTTTGGCGATTTTTGGATCTTCTTTCTGGATCACCATCGCCGCGCCCATCGCAAGCTTGGCGAGCAGGACATCGCTTCCATGCCCCAGCGTAAAGGCACGATAATAGTCTTCGAGGGACTTCTCCTTTAATCCCTCCGAATCGTACACCTTGGCTCGTAAATAGGCGATTTGTGCCAGTTCACTGGACGGAAGCTTCTTAAAGTTCGGGGTCTTCAACAACTTGGCTTCGCCGGTCACCGGCTCCTGGTAGGCCTCCAGCGCCGCCTTCAAACCGGCCATGTCGTTCGCCCCGAGCAGGGCCCACAACTTCTGGAACTCAAACGGACGTTTGTAGGTATCAACCAGCTTCGTAGTAATCGTCACTGCCGCAGGTAATTTCACGAGATCGGCGAGAAGTGTGTATTTGCCCGAGCGTTTGATACTCTCGATCTGGTAAAAAAGCGCCTCGGAAGCAAAGTTCTGGGGTGCCGCAAGTATGATGGCGTAATCCGCTACTACCTTACCAAAAGCCGCCGCCGCTTCATCATAACGCCCGGCAGCGAAAAGGGCACGGGGTGTCCCGAGCACTTCATTCCGCTCCTCGAATCGAATCAGCTTGTCGAGCCCTTCCCCCCGAATTTTATCATAGGTCACTAACTGACCGGGACCACCGGGCGCTGTAGCAAAGAGAATGCCCTGGTCATTGGCATTCTGGATATACCCCTGCGGGTTGCCACCCTCGACCAGTCCGAGAGTCACGGGTGTCTCCCTGACCTGAGCCTTGAGACCTGCCGGAAAAATAGCGGCTCCCAAAAGAAAAGTGAAAAATATCTGTTTCATTGTGCTAATTCGTTGCCCCGGAAAATCTATGGCTTCGGTGTGATTCCCAGATCCTTGAAAACCTTGAGTTCTTCCTCCGGAGTGATCTTGAGTTCTCCCTTCAACTCCGTGATACCCCGGCGAAGGCGGGTCAGGGCACCAGACGGAGAATCCTTCTTCTCATCCAGTTTCTGCCACTGGTAGAGATATTTCTGACAAATCTCGTAGAGCTTCAACTGTTTCTGGCGCTTCAACGCGATCGTAAGCGGGTCGGTCAGGGGCATTTTCTCAAAATCGGCCACACTGTTCGGGATGTATCGCTCCCAGGCCTGCGTCACCCAGTCATAATAGCCCGCGTAGGTTGATACGACCCCGAGATACGCCTGATTCGCCTCCGCCGGTTGACCCAACTCGTCCAGGACGAGGCCCATCTTGAAGAGAGCTTCGGCGCGCTTCGGACGGTCTTTCCCGAAATAGCTCTTTTCCTTGTTAATCTTATCGAGAGCGACCAGGGCATCTTTCCATTCCTTGCTCTGCATATGCAGGTTTGCGAGGCTCAGGTAGGCCTGAGGTACGAGCGCCGGATCCTGATACTTATCGATGATACGGCGGAAACGCTCCCGCGCCGACGTCACCTTAGCCGGGTCGGCGGCACGCATTTCGATATTCCCGAGAGCCATTTCGGCCGGCCCCTTGAAGGCATCCGCCTCAGGATTTGTCCGGGCCAGCAACTCCTCGAAATAAGGAACCCCGAGGAAGGGGTTATCCGTTCCCGAGAAATAGATTCCAATCTGCTGAAGGGCATACTCGGAAAGGTTCTTCTTTTCAAAGAGACGAAGCTCTTCGAAGACGGCACCGATCTGAGCCTCTACCGCAGCATACTCGGCTGACTCCGCTGCCATGGCCTTCCGCGATTCCTGAAGGACGATGACTTTCTGAATCTTCAACCAGGTAAGCAGGCCTTGATTCGCCGGATCCATCCCCGGGAATTTATCGAGATTCGCGGCGGTTTTCTCCAATCCCCGAATACGCACCGATGCCTCGGAATAGGAACCAATTGCCTGACGAAGAAGTGTGAGATCCTGCTCTTCGGCAGGCTTACTGCCAAGGAAGAGAATCATCTTTTCCGTCTGTAGGAGTCCTTCTTCGCCACGTTTTGCCGATTCGAGATGTTCAAGTGAGAAAACCGAAATTTGAGGCTCAAAGTAAGTCCCAGCGTAATCGGGAAAGAAAGCGTCATATTGGGCGAGCCCCTTTTCGACCTCACCATCGGTATAATAGATATCGGCCGACTTCCAAATCGCCTCAGCGACCGTTTCCTTATGAAATTCACTACGATCCGGATCGCTCGTCTGCAACGCTTTCGAGGCGTCGATAGCGGCCAAGTAAGCGGCAAGCCCTTGCTTACGCATCTCCACCGCTAGATCCTTCTGTTCTTTACCAAGCCGGTCCGACTGAATGAGAAGGGAATCCCCCTTCACATTTTGAACACGTCCCACTTGAATCGATGCAGGCCGGGCCGCGACAAGACGGTCTGCATTGGTGATAGCAGCGGGATAATCTTCCAGATTGAACCGGGCGACGGTCAAGTCAGCGAGGACGTTGTCCAGCAATCGCTCGGACTGCGGAAACTCCTTCAGAAAATCTTCATACTGCTCTGCTGCCTCCCGCATTTTTCTGAGAATCAACGAGTTGCTCGCGCGGTGAAAAAGAACAATCTCACGGTTCCCCCCTGTTGGGTAGGCTTTGACGTACTCGGCAAAAACCGGTTCTGCCTCGGTATGTTTCTTGGTCGAATACAGGGCCAACGGATAAAGCGAATCGGCCAGTTCACGCTGCGGATCCCCGGCCGGATGCCGCGCCCTCACTTTCTCAGAGATATTGATCACTTCATCGTAGGCACCTGCGGTGAATAACGACTGCAACATGAAGGTCGACACATTGCTGCGAAGGGGATGGTCCTCAGGCATTTCCGTGGCGAACTTTTCGCCAAAATACTGAGCCGCAGGATAGTCGGCAAGCAGGGCTGAAAGGCGCGCCGCCTCGTGAAGGATCTCCCCGCGAGTCGCTGCCGGCATCTCAGGATACTGTTCCGCAATATTCCAGTAAATGACCCGGGGTGCGTAGAGATTGCCCATTCGTTCGTAGCAACTCGCCATAAGGCGAAGAGTCTCGGCATCGGGATGCACCGGAGCCTTCTCCCGCTCCGC
Source organism: Verrucomicrobiales bacterium (assembly GCA_017991025.1). GTDB lineage: Bacteria > Verrucomicrobiota > Verrucomicrobiia > Verrucomicrobiales > DEV007 > Arctic95D-9. Next base: position 1,882 of record JAGNMT010000303.1, on the reverse strand, counting down.
CAATTGATCAAGGATAGCCTGAAACTGTGAAGGTATCCCCGCCCCCGTCGGCTGGCGAGCGAGGCTGAGATTCAAATCATCACGGATGTCCTGAATCGTCGGCACGTAGGAAAAATAGCGAAGCGCGAGCGAGTGCAGCCCAGCCTTGGTGGACTCGAACCCCAACTTGCGGAGACGGTCAACAAAACCGAAACGGAACTGCTCAAGAGGCTCCAGGTGAATGAGATCCCCATTCTTGTCAAGGAACGCGTGTCCCCGATCGGAAAGCTTCTCGAGAGCGGCCTCGTCTTCACCAGCTGCGATGGCCTGACTCACCCAGGCGAGGCCCAACTCAAGAACGCCCTGCATCAGGAACTGGGGGCTCACCTTCCAGGCCTCACGATTATCAAAAAGCTCCTGAATCGACGCAATACCCTCTTCGACACGTCCGAGCTTCATGAGCGCCCCCCCGTAACGCAGCTTAAAACTGTTTCTCACTTGAGCCATCTCCTCGGCCGCCGGCTTCGAAGCGACATACTCATCATAAAGACGAATGGCTTCTCCGGGATTACCGAGCTGGGCCTCACAAAATCCCAATTGGAACTTGGCGATCTTGTCCCGCGGGTTCTTGGTTTTCACGGGGGATTCAACTCTTTTCGCTGTCTCTTCGGCATTAAAACAATCGGTAAACGCCTTCTTCGCATCCTCCCACCTTTCCTGGGGGAGCAGGGTCATTCCGTAGTCAAAAAGAATACCGCCGGCCTGAGCGCCATAATCTTCAAACAGCGTATCGAGCCCGCCTGAAAGATCGAACATGCGCTCAAAAGTTTTTGAGGCCTCTGCGGGCTGCCCCGACATGTTTTGCTCGACAGCTTTTTGGTATAAGCCCTCAACGCTGGCATCTTCTTCAGCCTGGGAAAAAGCGGAATGCACTGTCGCCAATGCCATACCAATCCAAACAGTTGCAGCGATTGCGCGGGAACTCGTGTATTTAAAACAATCTATTTTCATCCTGGAAAAGTCTAACGTACTCAATGGCCTCTGTTCGAGCCTAATTTCATTCAAATCTTGAATGGGAAGTCAACGAGGCAATTCCAGCAAAGCCTCTGCCTGAAGATAAAGACCGGGTCCGGTCATCGTTGCACCAGCGCCGCCCCGGGGAAGACAATAAGCACGCCTCGGGTAAAGAAAACACCTCCAGGAACCGGGAGACAACCGGCCCGGAGAACCGAACCCCGTGATACTTCCCGCTCGTCTTCTCAATCATGTTCCATGGCAGATTAGGTCGACTCGATCAGCCGCCTACTCCTCTTTAAACCCGGATATCGTCACGTTGCGAATGTTCACTGTCTGATCCGCAAGCGCATTCAACACATCGATAAATCGTTGCCCCTTCGCGGCATCGTCGGCGGCGATAATGACCATCGGTTTAGAATCCGTGAGTTTGGCGCTTTCAGCATAGGTCCGAAGTCGATCAAGGAGAAGAGGCACTTCACGCGTCGTCGGATCGGTATCAAGGATCTCATCGTTCAGAACGATGTTCCCGGCGGAATTCACCTGAACGGTCATCTGATCGATTTCGACCTGGGCGCCACCGTCTGAATTGGAAGACGGCATCGTCATGGCGAGATCGGATTCAACCGGTTCAAGCGTCGATGTCACGAGGAAATAGACGAGCAGAAGAAAGCTGAGATCGATCATTGGAGACATGTCCAAGACAGGATCCGGTACAGGAATGGGTTTACGACGAGCCATAGAATTGAAGGGTCTAAAATTACTTTTCCACCGAATAACTGCCGAAAATCACTTCGACCACTCCGGCCTCTGCGGCAGCCTGGACCACTTTCTTAATGATGCGGGTGTCAACTTCCTTGTCCGCACGGAGATTGAGCCGGGTCGGAAT
>JAGNMT010000302.1 GCA_017991025.1 Verrucomicrobiales bacterium | reverse complement strand
CTATCCGACCGGATTGTGGATAAAAAATACCAGCAATTCAAAGATATGCTGGCGGTCGCCATCGAATTGGATCCGAAGAACGAAGGAGTAAAATCCCTCCTGAAGTCCATCGACGGGCAGCGCAAGGAGGCCAACACCGGGATCGAGGCAAAGATCGACTCGACGACATGGGATCCCCACTCCGCTCACTTCAACGGCCCCGGAGATCCGGACAGACTGGCGGCTGAGGTCGAGAGATTTCTCGAGATCAACGACAAGGGACAACGGGAGGACAATGTCATTGCCGTCCGCATCGCGGGGGATTGGCGGGTCGCTGACAAGACCCTGCTCGGTGAAACGCTCACCCATGGATTGCCGGTAGAGGTGGCCTGGCGCCTCAAGAGCGACGAGGACAACGCATCGGTGCAGTCTCTTACGATCGTGACCCGCGATCTGGCCAAAGCACCTCCTTTCAAAACCTCATGGGTCGGTGACAGTTGGCGAATCCGCACCTCGGCAATCAAGGGTGCCAACGGCGGGAGCGGGAGCGGACCCAACAGCCTTTTCAAGTTCATGCTCTCTGCCACCCTCCTCCTGTCGGGATTGATTGCGATCATGCCCTGGCTCGAAGCCAAATCCCCGAAGGCGGCGCAGATGTTCGGACCGCTGAAATCGGTGCGCGGCATCGTCGGGGTGGCAACGCTCATCGTCGGACTGGTCTTTCTTGTCTTCAGCCTGGCGAGCCCCTTTTCCAATATTCTCCCGCAGGCGGCAGCGATCGTAACCGGACTGTTTCTCGGGCTTGAACTCATTATCAGCACCAGTGCCAGGAACGCCAAGGCCGAGGAATTGGTGAAGAAGAGCGAGGGCTCGATTCGCCGACTGGCCAAAATACAGGTCCCTCTTGGCTGGGCCTGCCTTGGGTTGGGGGCCATCCACCTTCTCCTCGGTGGATTGCCGTTCGTTTAGAGACTACAATCCAGCTCTCTTTCATGTTACCTGTCCCTTAAAATGCCCTTAAAATGTTTGTCCCTTAGAATGTTAAAATGGTCGTGTTCCTTAAAATGGCCGAACTTGGGCTAACTTATGCACTTAAAATGCAGCCGGGCCGGACGGTGGCCTTTCTCCGGTGGCATCCCGGTGAACATTGGAAAATCGCCGCACATTTATAATTGGTAAAAGTCATGCCTCGATCGAAGATTGCCCCATCATGGAATCGACTCACAGCAAAACGATCGGTTACGTCCTCTGGATCTTCGGATTCACCGGTGCGCACCGTTTTTATTTCGGGAAACCGATCAGCGGCCTGATCTGGTTTATGACACTTGGCCTCCTCGGGGTCGGCTGGCTCATTGACCTTTTTCTCATTCCCGGGATGGAGCGAAAGGCGGAGCTTCGCTATAAGTCCGGCGAGATCGATTATTCGGTCGCCTGGATTCTCCAGACTTTTCTCGGGTATCTCGGGATTCACCGGATGTATATGGGCAAATGGTTTACCGGCATCCTTTACCTTATCTCCGGGGGGCTCTTTGCGATCGGGTGGGCCTACGATTTCTGCACTCTGAATTCCCAGATCACCGAGATCAATGCAAAGCGCGGTGGCGGCACCCCTGCGGTTCCTTCTCCCGACCGTCTCATCGAAGGGTGAACGGCGGCCCCGGCAGCACTGGAGGAATTGACGCGATTTTCGCTTTTCCTTCCGCCATTTCTAGGTGATATCTAACTTTTCAGGAGAAAAGATATGGGACAGAATTTTGAGATGGAAGGCACCGTCAAGATGATCGGTGAAGTGCAGAGTTTTGCGAGTGGCTTCAGCAAGCGCGAGTTCGTCGTCGAGGTCGAGGACGGGAAGTTTCCCCAGGCAATCAAATTTGAGTGCCTCAAGGAGAAAGCGACCTTGATTGATGACTACCGCGTGGGTGATCCGGTGAAGGTCTTTTTCGATATACGCGGAAACGAGTACAACGGGAAATACTACGTCAATCTTAACGCCTGGAAGCTTGAGAAACCCGGCGGCGGGAGTTCCAGCGGCGGTGGTGGTTCCTCAAGGAAGGCCGCCGCCCCGGCAAGCTATGGAGACGATCATCCGCCTCTGAGTGAGCCACCCGGCGGTTACGGGAAAGAGTCCGACGACGATATTCCCTTTTGAGGGGGCGTTTGCATACTTATCCCGTCTTTCTAATTCGCTTGCTCATCAGTGCAGGTGAACTAGGATAGCAAACGTTCGGGGCACCTGATTTGACCCCTGCGGGGAAGTAGTCTCTTCCGACCGCCTTGATCAGCCCCGCCTTTCGCGGGGTCCCGAACTGATTCGAAAACTTGTTCAGACCCATGCAAAACTCATCTTCCGGCGGAAACCGGAACCGTAACAATAGCTCACGTCCCCGCAGTGGCGGAGGAGACCGTAACAATCGCCGCAGTGGTTCCCGTTCCGGTGAGGGACAAAGAGATCGCGGCCCTCGACGCGAAGGATCGCGCAGCGAAGCCTCCAGCTCCCGCCCGCCCCGTGGCGGTCGCATCCGGGACAATGAGCCCGAAATCATCCGCCGCAGCACGGCACCGAGGCCGACCGGGTTTCAGAAATTTATCAAGATCATCACTTTCGGGCTCGTCGATCTAACCAAGAAGAAGCCGACGCCATCCCCCCGGGCACCGCGTTCTGCGGCTCCTGAAAAACGTGAGAAACGCGAGCGCCGCGAACCACTTCTCGTTGAGCCAACGACTCCCAGGCTCTATGTCGGCAACCTTAGCTACGATGCCACGGACGCCGATCTCTCGGCCTTGTTCTCGACCTACGGGACAGTAACCGAAGCAACGATCGTGATGCAGCCCGGATCCTCACGGTCAAAAGGATTTGCTTTTGTTGAGATGGGCAGCGTCGAAGAGGCCAAAGCCGCTGCCGCTGCCTTGAATGATAAGGATTTTCAGGGTCGTCAAATGCTCGTGACCGGTGCGAAGAGCGAAGGACGAGGCGGCGATGGAGAGAGACCCCAACGAACCGGCGAGGGTCGCTCCGGCGAGGGTCGCTCCAGTGAAGGTCGTTCCAGCGAAGGTCGCGGACGTAATGAAAGAGGCGGACGCGGAGAAAAAAGCGGGCGCGGCGGTGATCGGGATCTCATCGAGAAGCCGACCCGTCAGGTGAAGGCGCTCGACATTGAAGTCGTTTCCTCTCCTTCGTTGAATGTCATGAATCTCAACGCGGAAGCGTCCGAAATCGATATCACCGATCTGTTTGCCGGCATCGGCACGATTCAGCATCGCGAAGACACCAGCAGCGCTGAAGGTGCGGTGACGAAGAATCTGCGTGTTGATCTTGCTGACATCGTCGAAGCCCAAAAAGCGGTCGAGTTGCTCGATGGCAAGTCTTTCATGGGGCACCAGATCCGTGTGAGCGGCGTAAAAAGCGAGGCCTGATTTTGATCCGCTTCATGGCCTTACGGTCAGGAGGCGGAGGAACCTTGATCATTGGCCCGGCATGATGGATTCGGGAAATGGCAATCATGGTGATCGGTCTGTCCTGACGGCCATCGCTCATCGGGCGATGATTGAGCGAAAACTTGAACCGGATTTTCCGGCTGCCGCGCAGCGGGAGCTGGAGGGCATCCGCAGTTCTGCCATTGCGATCGCGGGGGTGCGGGACATGAGCGACCGGCTTTGGGCCTCCATCGATAACGATGATTCCCGTGACCTCGATCAGCTCACACTCGCCGAGCCTCTTGGTGACGGCCGGGTAAGGATTTTTGTGGCAGTGGCCGACGTGGATGCACTCGTGCACAAGGGCTCGGCGATAGATAAGCATGCGGCACATAATACGACCTCGGTTTACACGCCCGCAGTGATTTTCCCTATGCTTCCCCCCGGGCTGTCTACCGATCTGACTTCCTTGAATGAAGACCGGGATCGTATCGCGGTGGTGGTGGACATGGTGATCGATAGAGACGGATCGCCTGTCGAATCGGAGATCTATAGCGCTCATGTCCGGAGCCATGCCAAACTGGCCTATCAAAGTGTTGCCGCGTGGCTGGATGGTGAAGGCCCCGTTCCGCCGCGCGTCGCCGGGATTTCCGGACTGGAAGAGAATCTTCGCTTGCAGGACAGTGTCGCGCAACGGCTCCTCAGTCTGAGGCATCGTCAGGGTGCTCTTTCGTTTGAAACGAACGAGCCAAGGGTGGTTTTTGAGGGAGATGCCCTTTCCAGTTTTGCGGTGGAGGGAAAAAACCGCGCCCGGCGATTGATCGAAGATTTCATGATTGCGGCGAACGGCGCGACCGCGCGGTATCTTGCCTCCAGGAGTTTTCCTTCCCTTCGGCGGGTCCTGAAGTCTCCGGAACGCTGGGACCGAATCGCTCAAATCGCTGCTGGTCTGGGAGACCCGCTCCCCGACGTGGCCGACCCTGTAGCCCTTGAGGCTTTTCTTGGACGGCGACGGCTAGCCGATCCGGAAAAGTTCGCCGAGCTCTCTCTGTCGGTAGTCAAACTGATCGGAGGCGGAGAATACGAGGTGGATACTGCCGGGGGCGAGGCACCGGGGCACTTCGGCCTGGCGGTGAAGGATTATACCCACTCGACCGCACCAAACCGGCGTTTTCCCGATCTGATTACCCAGCGGCTCCTGAAGGCGGCGATAGCAGGCGATCCAATCCCGTATACCGTCGAAGAGCTTGCCGTGCTGGCGAAGCATTGCACGTTGCAGGAGGATGCTGCGGCGAAAGTCGAGAGGAGTGTGCGAAAGTCCGCTGCGGTGCTTCTTCTTTCCGGCAGGATAGGGCAAGTATTTGACGGGATTGTGACCGGAGCTTCCCGGAAGGGAACCTGGGTGCGGATTTTGAAGCCTCCGGTCGAAGGAAGGGTTGCCTTTGGGTTCAACGGGCTCGATGTAGGTGACCGTATCCGCGTGAAACTGACGGGCACTGACGTCGAGCGGGGTTTCATTGACTTTGCCAGGGAGTAAGAAAAGCACTATGAAGAGACACTCTGAGAATCACCGGACACACCGTATCGGGTGGCTTCGCGCCGCGGTGTTGGGCGCGAATGATGGAATCGTTTCAACTGCCAGTCTGATTGTGGGCGTGGCGGCGGCCGAATCGAGCCGGGGCAGCGTCCTGGTAGCGGGAATGGCAGGACTGGTGGCCGGCGCCATGTCGATGGCTGCGGGCGAGTATGTATCGGTTAGTTCACAATCAGATACGGAAAACGCCGACTTGAATCGCGAGCGCGGCGAATTGGCAACGAATCCACAACATGAACACGCCGAACTCGCCTCCATCTATGTGTCGCGCGGCCTTGATTCGCATCTGGCCGGTGAAGTGGCGACCCAATTGATGGCAAAGGATGCGCTGGCGGCCCATGCACGT
>JAGNMT010000301.1 GCA_017991025.1 Verrucomicrobiales bacterium | reverse complement strand
CTTTTGTGCAGGACAGGCTCGCGGGTATTCAAGTGACGCAGTCGTTTGCACGGGAGAAGGCGGAAGAAGAGACTTTCAATGAGCGAGCCGCGTTGTTTTACGAAGCCAGCGTCGGAGCGAGCCGCCTGCGCAATACCTACTTTCCCATTGTTTCGGTCTTCGGTTTCATCAACAATCTCATCATGCTCGGAGTCGGGGCCTGGCTGATCATGCGGGGGAGCGAACTCTTCACCCTAGGGGCTCTGTTGGCCTACCGGGGTTTTTGGTGGCGGCTTCAGAGCCCCATTCGCACGATCGCTCAGACCAGTGATATCCTGCAGCGGGCCCGGGCAGCAGCACAGCGGGTCATGCAATTGCTCGATGCACCGGTGGCGGTGATGGAAGGGGCGGGGGCTCTTCCGTGGAAGGATCCGCAAGGCAGAGTTGAGCTGGTGAAGGTGGAATTCCACTACGTGCCCGCAAAGCCGGTTTTACGAGGAGTGAGTTTCACGATTGGTGCCGGTGAGTTTGTGGCCGTGGCAGGGAGTAGTGGATCGGGGAAAAGCACTCTCTTGAATTTGATTCCCCGCTTTTACGATGTGACCGGTGGTGCAATCAACGTCGATGGTCGGGATGTGCGGGACTTGCGACTTCCTGATTTGCGGGGAACGATTGGGTACGTCGGTCAGGACAACTACCTCTTTGATGGCATTGTCCGCGACAATCTCCGCTATGGCAGGCCGGGTGCGACGATGGCCGAGATCGAGGCAGCCGCGCGTTCTGCAAATGCCCATGACTTTATCCTCGATCTGCCACACGGCTACGAGACCCGGGTGGGTCAAAACGGGGTGAAGCTCTCCGGCGGTCAGCGGCAGCGGCTCAGCCTGGCCCGAGCCTTCCTGACCGAACCCAAAATTCTTCTTCTCGACGAACCGACCGCAAGCGTCGAGCCGGAGAGCGAGTCGCTCATTCATGATTCCATTTTGAAGCGGACGCGGGAAGGGGGCGGCACGACGATTCTGGTAACCCATCGCATCGATCTGCTGTGCCAGGCACCGAGGATTCTTTTTCTTCAGGATGGCCTGCTCACTGGTGACGGCACGCATGATCTGCTCGTCGCGACCTGTCCGGGATACGCAGAGGCCTATCATCGATGGGAGATCGAGGAGGTGGATCACGTCCTCCGCTGAGGCGGGGTTCTTACTCCATCACGGCAAATTCCGGCGAGAGAAGTATGGCCTGACACAGCTCCTCCCAGGCCGTGAGTGGTTTGGCAGGATTTTTCGGGTTGGCAAAATCGACTCTTGCATCCCAGCGTTTCGCCATGCCGGGCATTGAGGGCATCTCCGAGGAGGGCATCACGATGCTGGGACTCCACTGATAGGCGGCAGCGTCTTTGCCGCTCACGCTCGTGACAATGAAGTCGAGGCTGTCGCCCCTTTTCACGGGGATCTTTGTCAGGTCAGTGCAGAGCGCCTGCTTTTTGGCGGTCCATTCGCCGAGGAGGCCTGCGCTACTGCTGAGGATACGGGCGATGACCCCTTCGCTCTTTTCGTCCATGTGGATGAGTTCAGCGGTGATGTTGATGTCGCCATCGAGCGGGGCGATCCATCGGCGGATCGTGCTTTGTTTGGAATCCGCGCCCGGATCGCCTCCCATGGCATCGAGCACGACACCGTTGGCCTTGAATGCTTTGCCGTCAAAAGTCGCAAGCGGGGCGAATGCTTTTAGCTGCCTGGCGGTAGCGTCGAAATCGCCAAAACCATATTGCCAGTCCTGCGACTCCGGATGGACAAGGTCGTTTACCGGGTAGGTCGCGAGGTAATCCTTGGCCCGCTGCTTTTCACCTGCCGTGGGCGGGCGTTGAAAGACGCGTTGATAGAGTGCTTCGATACGGTTGACTTCGTCGGGCAGGTCTTTTGTGAGCGTGGCCGCAAGTTGCTTGGCGCTGTCGGTGAGCAGCGGACTGTTCATCAGAATGAGGGCACGTGGCGTCAGCGCGGTGCGGCTGCGTTTGGGCGCGCTGAAGTTGGGATCAGGGAAATCGAAACTCCGGTAGAGTGAAGGCAGGGTTTTGCGATCAACAAATCCATAAATCGTGCGGCGGGTTGTTTCGTTTATCTTCGCGGCTTTACCAAAAAGCTCCGGTTCCAATCGTCCGGTGACCGCCAGGAGCGAGTCGCGAAACGGTTCCAGATCGAGCGGTCGCATCGGAAAATCGGCTCGCTGGTAGGCGGCCGTGAGCATGATGTATTTGTGCAGTTTCTTGAGACTGGACCCGTTTGATGTAAACCATGCGGCGAGGTGATCGAGTAGCGGCTGATTGGCGGGTTTGTCGCCACGAAAGCCGAAGTCGCTCGGCGTCGCAACGATGGCGTCGCCGAAATGCCAGCCCCAGACGCGGTTCACAATAACGCGGGCGGTAAGGGGATTCTTTATGCTCGTGATTGCTTTGGCGAGTTCGAGCCGGCCGCTCTTGTCTTTGGGAAAAGGTGTCGGTGAGACGTATTGCAGCGCGGTGAGGAACTGCCGTGGAGCCTCCGGTCCGGGGGTGGCCGGGTTGCCGCGAATGAAGACTTTGCCGTCATACATTTTATCGGCATCCACAAAGGTCATCGCGCGTACGGGGGCGCCGGGGTGACTGGCCAATTCGACCACGAGCTTGCCTGCTTTTTCGAATTCCTTTTTGCCTTCCTCTGTGAAAAGGCGTGCGACGCTGTAGCGGTCCGGCGCGATTTTCACGGGCGAGTCTTTGGCAATAAGGATCTGGCGCAGTGATTCCTGATCGGGATCGGGCAGTTTGTGCTGCGTTTCGATCGCATCGAGGCGGGTGATGAGCAGCGGCTGCAGTTTGGCGGGGTCGAGTTCGAGTTCCCCGGCGGCAAGCACTAAGGGTTTGCCCAGTTCAGCTTCGACCTGCTTTCGCCAGGTGCTGTCCACGCCGGCGAACAGGTCATTGTAGCGCTTCGCAATCTCCGCGAGGTCTTTTGCGGGGGACACAAACGCCTTCGCGACGAGGGGATGTAGTGCCGGAGACGGCTCGAGTTTTGCTTTTGTGATGTACTCGATGAAAGGGGCAAAGATCTCGGGATGGGAGTCGACCCAGGTCTTGCGCGCCCGGGTCGTGGCGTTGTGGAGATCGCCCTGGAGTTTTCGTTTGTTGATCACGTCCATGATCGGCTTGAAGTCATAGTGGGTCTTCCAACCGGACTGCTCGGCGAGTTCCAGATATTCACCGACGCGGCTGCGGGCCTCAGCGGAGGCAGCACTCGCGGCTTTGATGGAAGCGATGCCGTAGTCGATGCGGGCGGCCTTGTTCTTCTCTGTGTATTCGCGCACTTGCGGGCTGTCGGCCCGGGGCAGTGCGGGTTGCAATTCCGGCTCCTTACTGCTCTTGAGCACGGCGTAGAGGCCGTAATAGTCCTTTGTTGTGATCGGTTCGAGTTTGTGATCGTGACAACGGGCACAGCCGATGGTGAGGCCGAGGAGGCCTCGACCAATCACGTCAATGGTATCGTCGAGAGTATCGTCGTCGAGCTTGCGATCTTTGCGGCGGCCAAGTCCGAGAAATCCCATGCCGGAGAGAGTGTCCGTGTCCTTTGCGGTCTCAAGCTGGTCGGCGGCAAGTTGTTCGAGAATGAATCGGTCGTAGGTTTTGTCACTGTTGAAGGATTTGATGACGTAGTCGCGATACGTGAAGGCATTGGGATAGGTATCATCTCCGTTGTAGATGGACCCCATGTTGTCCGCGTAGCGCGCGACATCGAGCCAGTGGCGGGCCCATCGCTCACCGTAGCGCGGATCGGCGAGGAGCTTGTCAACGAGGTTTTCGAAGGCCTCCGGGGAAGCGTCGGCAGTAAAGCGGCTGACTTCCTCATAGGTCGGTGGGAGGCCGATGAGATCGAGATAGGCACGGCGGATGAGGGTGCGCCGGTCAGTCGGGGGTTTTCCCCGGGTACCGATGAGGTCGTCGAGGGAGGCGGGCTTCGGATCGGAAACTGGCTGGAATGACCAGTGCTGTTTTGAGGATTCGAGGTGTTGTTCGATTCTGGTGAGGGCGCGGAGACCGGTTCGGGGATCAGGCGCGCCGGCTTTGATCCAGACTTCGAGATCGACGATCTGAGCGGCGGAAAGTTTCTTTTTCGGTGGCATCCGGAGGTCGTCGTCCTCCCATTTTACGGCTGTGAGGAGAAGGGACTTTATAGAATCTCCGGGAACGACGGCGGGGCCCGAGTCGCCTCCTTTGAGCGTGCCTTCCCTGGTGTCGAGGAGGAGGTTGCCCTTCTGCTTTTTGTCCGCGCTGTGGCATTCGTAGCAATGCTCGACAAGAATGGGGCGGATTTTGTTTTCGAAAAGGGCGTCATCCGCCCGGGCCGCGGCGGCTATCCCTGCCGCGCCGGAAACGCATCCCCAGAGAATTATGTGGATCCACGGCCTCACGCCAGGACCCCCTTCACCACGTGACCATACACATCGGTGAGCCGGAAATCCCGTCCCGCATAACGATAGGTGAGCCGCTCATGATCAAATCCTAACAGATGCATCATCGTTGCATGCAGATCATGCACATCGACGGGATTCTCTACCGCCAGAGCCCCGAAATCATCGGTGGAACCGTAAACCGTACCCGGCTTCACGCCGCCGCCAGCCATCCATAAGGTGAATCCTCCGGCATTGTGATCCCGACCGATGCCCTTCTTCTTGGCCACATCGTTATTGTCGCTCGTTGGCGTGCGGCCAAACTCGCCGCCCCAGAGGATGAGGGTGTCTTTGAGCATGTCTCGCTGCTTTAGATCCGTCAGCAGGGCGTGGAGAGGCTGATCGCAGGCGGCGGTGAGCTCGCGGTGTCGTTCGTCGTTGAGGTCGTGCGTGTCCCAGTTGTTGTGATAGACCTGCACAAAGCGGACACCGCGCTCGACGAGTCGGCGGGCGAGTAAGAGCTGGCGGCCCTGTTCGGTGTCGCCGTAAAGATCGCGGATGTTTTTCGGTTCGCGCGTGAGGTCAAAAGCATCGGTGGCCTCGACCTGCATGCGGAAGGCGGTTTCAAAGGCGCTGACCCGGCCTTCGAGCAGCGCGTCGCCGGGGTGCTTTTGCGCGAAATCCTCATGCATCGCTCGCATGAGATCGAGTTGGCGGCGTTGTTCGCGCAGAGAGGTGGTGCCGCTGCGGATATACTCGATCATTTTTGTCACCGAGGGATCCTTTGTCGGTATGCCCGTCCCGCCGCACCAGGCGGGCAGGAACGCATTACCCCACTGTTTATCGCCGCTGCTCGTCGTGCCATTCGGCGAGAGCGAAATAAAGCCGGGCAGGTTTTGATTCTCCGATCCGAGGCCATAGACGCTCCACGAGCC
>JAGNMT010000300.1 GCA_017991025.1 Verrucomicrobiales bacterium | reverse complement strand
TTCACCATCAACACCGCAAAAATGGAAGTCATTGATCTGGGCACCCGCTTCGGCGTCACCTCGACCGCGCTCGGGGACTCGAATGTCTTTGTCTTTGAAGGTGAAGTGAAGGTGAACAAGGAAAGCACCACCGAGGCGAAACATCTCTTCGCAGGGAGTTCACTCCATCTCGGAGAGAACCCCACACTCCCCGATCAGGAAGTCGGGCATCCCGTCCTCCCGCCCGCACCGGACGGCGACTGGACTCCGGTCTCGACCGCCACCGGACAAGGCAAAGATACCTACATCCGGCAATGGGACAAAGAAGAACCCACGGGGTCGGATCCACTGCTCATGGTCAAAGACACCGATCTGGCCCCGGGCAACGTGCGGCGTGCCCTCCTCACCTTCGACCTCTCGGCCATTGACAAATCCCGCCTCGCGGGTGCCCGTCTGGCTTTGAAAATCGAATCGAGCGGCCTCGGTTTCTCCTCTCTCGTTCCCGATTCCAAATTCGCTGTCTACGGGGTCACTGATACAAACGCCGCAAACTGGTCAGAAAAATCCATTCTCTGGAAAGGAGCGGGGGCCTTTTCCGCTGACGTGATCGACCCGAGTTTCGCCAAAGCCCTGACCACTTTTGAAATCCGGAAGGGTTCGCCAAACGGGCTGGTCGAAACCACCTCGGATCAGCTTGTCCGCTTCCTGCAATCACAGCCCGGCGACCTTGTCACTCTCATGATCATCCGTGAGACCGGAGAGAGTGACAAACAGGGCCTCGTTCATGCCTTTGCTTCGAAAGAGCACCCCACTTCCCCCGCCCCGACCCTTTGGATTCAAAACGCCCCTGCTGAATGAAATTCGTTTTCCTGACATTGCCCTACTTTATCGTGAGCCTCGCATCGGCTGCGGAGGATCTTGACGCCCTCAAGTTTTTCGAGACCAAAATCCGCCCGCTCCTCTCAGCCGAATGTTACGACTGCCATGGACCGGAAAAGTCCAAGGGCGACCTCCGCCTCGATCATCGTGAGTATATGATCGAGGGCGGCACAACCGGGCCAGCGCTCGTTCCCGGAAAACCGGCCGAATCACTCATGATCGAAGCTGTGCATCGCACAGACCCCGATCTCGCGATGCCTCCGAAGAAAGAGTTAAACCCCGATCAGATCGCCTTGCTCGAAAAATGGATCACCCTCGGAGCCCCCTGGCCCGAAGAAAAACTAACCAAGGCAGAGGGAGACGAAAACGGCTTCACCAAGGAGGACAAAAACTGGTGGGCGATCAAACCTGTTGTCGATCCCGCGATACCCGCCAGCGGAGAAGGCTGGGCGAAGAACGAGATCGATCACTTCGTCGCGCAGAAGCTCGATGCCGCTAAACTCAAGCCCGCCGCGACCGCTGATGCGGGCGAACTCGTCCGCCGCATCTTCTTTGATCTCCACGGACTTCCCCCGGGATCGGAGGACGTCATTGCCTTCCAAAAAGCCTTCGCGGAAAATCCTGACAAAGCCACCGCCGCACTCATTGACCGGCTCCTTGAAAGCCCCCGCTACGGTGAGCGCTGGGGACAGCACTGGCTTGATGTGGTGCGCTACGCCGAGAGCGACGGCTACCGGGCCGATGATTTCCGTCCCGAGACCTGGATGTATCGCGACTACGTGGTTCGCTCTTACAACGAGGACAAGCCCTACCATCAGTTTATACGTGAGCAACTCGCGGCAGATGAGATCGCCCCGAACGATCCCGACATCCTCATCGCAACGGCTTTCATGCGTCTCGGCATTTACGAATGGAACCAGCGCAACGCAAAGATGCAGTGGGATCTCATCCTCACCGAGATGACGAACGTCACGAGCGATGCTTTCCTCGGTCTCGGCATGGGTTGTGCCCAGTGTCACGACCACAAATTCGATCCCATCCTGCAGAAAGACTACTTCGCCCTCCAGTCATTTTTTAACAGCACATGGTGGCCGGAAAATCAGCTTCTCGCCTCGCCTGAAACGCGCGCCGCCTACGATGCCAAAACGGCGGCATGGGAAGCGGCAACCAAGGAGATCCGCACCGGTCTCGACGGGCTCACCGGAGCGATTCTCGAACGGAAGAAGCTGGAAGCCGCGAAGCAGTTCCCCGAGGACGTGCAGGCCATGTATTCCAAACCCGCCGCCGAGAGGACCACTTACGAAGAGCAGCTCGCGCAACTTGTGCAGCGCCAGGTCGATTTTGAATACCGCCGCACCGACTTCAAAAAGACGTTCGAAAAGGATCCGAAAAAACTCGCCCTCTACACCGAACTCACCGAAAAACTGAAGGCGTTTGATTCTCTCAAACCGGCCCCTCTGCCGCCGGCGTTCATCACCACCGACGTCGGGCCGATACCTGCGGAAACTCACTTGAAGCGACGGGGAGTTGAGAAAGTGATCGAACCCGCCTTTCTCACTCTCCTTGGCCAACCCGCGCCGAAGATCACACCCACCGCCAGTACCTCGGGCCGCCGCACGGCGCTGGCGAACTGGATCGCGAGCAAGGAGAATCCATTCACCGCCCGGGTCATGGTGAACCGGATCTGGCAGCGGCATTTTGCCGAGGGCATCGTCCCGACACCGAACGATTTCGGATTTCTCGGCGAGGCTCCCAGCCATCCCGAGTTGCTTGACTGGCTCACGAGTCGCTTCCTTGATGATGACTGGAAAATGAAGTCGCTGCACCGCGCCATCATGACCAGTGCGACCTACCGGCAGACCGCCCGCCGCGAGCCGATGACCGCTGAAAGTGTCTCCGACCCCGGGAACCGGCTCCTCTGGCGCTTTCCTCCGCAACGACTTGATGCCGAGCAAATCCGTGATGCGACCCTCGCCGCCTCGGGTGAACTCACCGCTCGCGACGGGGGCCCCTCCGTCGATGGCACTGCCCCGCTACGCAGCATTTACTTGAAAAAACGCCGCAATACGAGCGACCCGCTCATGGGTGAATTCGATTCCCCCTCAGGCTTCAGTTCATCGCCGACCCGCATCCCGACGACAACACCGAATCAGTCCCTGATGCTCGTGAATGGCGAATGGTCGCTTTCCCGGGCGGGTGCCTTCGCGAAACGCATCCTCAAAGGCAGCAAAATCTTCGGCCCCGATCAGGTGAAGGAGGCTTTCCGGGTGGCCTATGGACGTGAGGCGCTCACCAATGAGATCGAGCGCTCCCTTGCCTTCGTGGACTATCAAAAGGGCTCCGTGCCGGCGACCGCAACTGCGACGGCAGACAAATTCCCGAATGAAACCGGACTGCGCCCGGCCAATGTCGCCTTCAAGGATGTTCGCGGCATCGAACTCGGAGAGAGTGCCCTCTGGCTGCAGCCGGGAAGCAGATTTGAGACGCTCGCGGCCGCTGAACTGACATTCCCTGATGAAGAATTCACGATCGAAGCCGTTGCCAATCTCGACAACGTCTACGCCGATTCCTCGGTCAATACTCTGATCAGCCACTGGAATGGAAACGCCGAGGAGGTGGGATGGGCGGTCGGAGTCACCAGTGCCAAGTCGCGTTTCGACCCGCAGAATTTCATTGTGCAACTCGTCGGCGATGACTTTCAAAAGAATCGAATCGTCGAAGTAGTCGTTTCGGGTCTTCGGGTCCCCCTGAACAAGCCTGTCTATCTGGCTGTCTCGATCTCGGCAAAACCTTCGAAAGAGGATTCCGCCAAGGGATCCGTGACCTTTTACTTGAAAGATCTCTCCGATCCCAATGCAACGGTGCAGACCGCAACCGTGCAGCATCAGATCGTGGGTGGTCTCGTGACCAAACCCGGCATCCCCACCACTATCGGAGGACGCGATCAGAAAGGGCATCACTGGGACGGACAACTCGCCCGTCTCACCGCGAGCAAGGGAGTCCTCAACAAGGCGCAGATTCTCCCTTATCCCCAGCGCTCCGATGCCGAATCACTCCTGCCCGCGCCGAACCGAATTGTCGACTGGAAGTTCGCCGGAAAAGACGGTGAAATACCCGCCCCGGGCACCACCTGGAAACACGAAGCCACCTTTGGCCCCTCCACCGACGTCTCACCGCAACTTTTCGGAGCCGTGACCGACTTCTGCCACGCCCTCCTCAACTCCAACGAATTCCTCTATCTCCATTGAGGGGGCGAGAGTGCCCCCGCTATTTAGCCATTAGCTCTTTTGCCGTTTAGCTTCCAGCTCCTAAACTCCAGCTCCTAACTCCTTCGCCTCATGCCCCCCTGCCATCGCATCGACCACCCCGCCAGCCGACGGGAATTTCTCACCCGAGCCGGAGCCGGTTTCGGAGCGGTCGCGCTATCCGCCCTGACCGGTGAAAACCTGATCGCCTCGGGTGGCCTTCCCAACCCGGTCGGAGCGAAGATCCCCCAGCAAAGGGGACGCACCAAAAACATCATCTGGCTCTTCATGGAGGGCGGTCCCAGCCACCTCGATCTCTTTGATCCCAAACCCCTCCTCAACAAGCTCGCCGGGCAAACCCTGCCCGACAGCTTTGAGAGACCCGTCACCGCGATGGGTGAGGTGAATTCGCCCCTCCTGGAGTGCAAAAGGAAGTGGGCGCAACACGGCGAAAGTGGCCTCTGGATCTCTGACTGGCTCCCGCAGCACTCGAAAATCGCCGACGAACTCTGCGTCATCCGTTCCTGTGTCTCCGACGGGATCAACCACGCCGGCGGCGTCTGCCAAATGAATACCGGCTCCGTCTTCGGTGGTCGCCCGTCGCTCGGCTCGTGGGTTTCCTACGGGATCGGCACGGAGAACAACAGTCTGCCCGGCTTTGTTGTCATCAAAGATTCCAATTCCATGGTCGTGAACGGAGCCCGCACCTGGGGTTCGGGATTTATCCCCGCCATTCACCAGGGGGTCCTTTTTGAAAACGGTGTTGAGCCGATCAAAAACCTCAACAATCCTCCCGGAGTCAATGATGAGCGTCAGCGGCAAAAGCTCGGATTCCTCGAAGAGATCAATCGTAACCACTACGGGACCCGCTCATCAAACACCGACCTCGAGGCTCGTATCCGCAGCTATGAGCTCGCCTTTGCGATGCAGGCCGAAGCCCCCGAGGCGATCGACCTCGCGAGCGAACCCGAACACATCAAGACGCTCTACGGTCTCGACAATAAGGAGACTGAAGTCTACGGACGTCAATGTCTCATGGCCCGACGCCTCATTGAGCGCGGGGTGCGTTTTGTTCAACTCTACCATGGCGCGGGCAGCAAGTGGGACAGCCATACCAAAATGGAAGAAAATCACGGACGTCTCTGCAACAACGTCGATGTCCCCATTACCGGTCTCATTCTCGATCTCAAACAACGCGGTCTCCTCGACGACACACTCATCATCTGGGGTGGTGAG
>JAGNMT010000299.1 GCA_017991025.1 Verrucomicrobiales bacterium | reverse complement strand
TGGAAACGGAGGTAGTGAATTGAGACGGTTCCCGGTCTCTTGATCATTGTCGACGTGCAACAGCGGCGCGTGGAAGAAGACCGCGGCCCCCCGCGTGTTTTGCAATGCATCGGTAATCCAGCCGATCTGCTCATCATCGAATCCGACGCTGTCAGGCGTTTTCCAGGCGGACGACAGGGAACGAAGAAACTGAATCGGTCGCTGTTTCCCAAGATTAATCCAGTCAACCAGAGCATCACAACCGGTGGAGGCAAAAATCAAACGCATGCCTGCCACATCGATTGCGTAGTCAGTCGATGGGGCAAGGAGCCGCAGGTGATGGGCGAGCGCCGTCCGTCCCATCGCATCCCGGGTTTGAAGGGCGCAGAGGTCGCGGGGCCGAGGAGGACCTCCAGCACCGAGGTTCGACTCCCTCAGCACCCGGCGGGTCTCGCTTTTGGTCAGCCCGATGGCTCCGAGTCCGTAAATCCGGGGTCGCCAGGGGAACAGGCGGAAATCGTGATTACCGGGAATCACAAACACGGGAGGCATCAAAGCCGAAAGGGCGTTCAGAAACCGGTGCACGTTGGTTTCCGCCGAAAGATCCGCTTCTCGAGGGAACCAATCCTGCAGGTGCACATGATCAACAAGGTCTCCGCCGAGAACGACAAGATCCAGCTCTCCCCGACGCCACCGTTGGTTCACCGCCTCAACAAAACGCTCCCACAATGCTGAAGGATTGACGAGGCGGGTCATGAGGTCCGGGGTCGTCCGACCGATCTCTCCGATAATCTGATCCCACAGGCAGGACAGGTGGAAGTCGGAGGCAAACGCGACGGCCAGGCGTTGGTCTGCAAACCGGGTTAAGGCAACACACCGCCGACGAAGGCACCGATCCGCATTCCAGAGGTCGAAGACGCGGCTGCGTCCCGGCAGGTTCGGACGGGTTCCGTCCGGCACTTTCACCCGGCATTCAACGAAGCTCCGTTGACCCGCTTCCGGCAAGCTCGCGAAACCGCGAACCCGCGAAGGAATATGGTCGCGAGTGATCGCCTGCGTATCGATCAACTGCAGAGGAACAGTTATTTCTCCATCGGGCGATCTCAGGCAAATCTGTCTCAGCCACCCATGATAATCGACGGTCTCGCCGCACCGATGCGTGGCGATGAAGCTCCAGGTTTTCTGCGCTTCCTCAATGAGAGCAGGAGCACCCGGAGCCGGCCAGCATATTTCCGGGTGGGTTTCGCTCACTTGGATTCCCTCCTTGATCATCAGGGAATTACCGCGATCAGATTTGCTCCGAGTCCGGCGGACTGATGGGGCGGATAGTAGGTCCCCTCCCTCTGACGGCGGGTGAGGCGCTGTCGTGCCTCCTCCAGGGTCAGTCCACGCCGGTGCAATGCCTCGCCAAACTCGTCATTCGCCTGTCGACGCGCTTTAAACAAATGCATGAGAACACGACTTTGAAAATTGACATCACCGTCCCCTGTCGTTTCGACAGGACAGAACACCGCCTCGGGATGCCGGGCGATCACTGCGGACTGGATGCCATCGGACACACCCGAACTGGGCATGCAGCCGAAGGGCTTCACGGAGATGATCATGTGGGATTTTCGGCCCGCCACCGAATCAATCACTTTCCCGACTTCCATGTGTCCCTCGCCGCCGCGGAGTTCCACGTCGTAAAACTCGCCCGCCTGAAGGGCCATGAGATCCATGTCCGGAAGATGGCAATGTTCAAGCCCGATAGCCCGTGCCATCGCCCGGAACATCAAACGCAGCAACTGTTCGGCAATCGAAAGACGCAGCAGCACAAGCCGTGCATAGCGCCCCGAGAGCCCTTTGGAGCGATCATCCGCGTGGCGAAGAGTCATCCGACGCCGGGCATCATATCGATTCTGCCACAACATATAAAGCAGCCACGACGTGACAAACTGGACATCCACCTCGGCCCCTTCCGATTCGAGAAATCGTTGGAGATGATAATTTCCAGCCCCCTCGGTGGTCATCGCCCAGAACTCCCCGATGATCATGACCCGGGGTTTCGCCTGAAGACGATCGACTTCGATCCCGTTCAGTTCGGACCGGCACCGGCGCAATGCGAGAAAAAGGGAGGAGCGATGCCGGAGCGCCTCGCAGGTGATGGCTTTGCAGCGTTCGAGGACTTCATCCGTCCGACCCGGATGGACCTCATAGGGCCGGATGCGGTAGGCCATGGCATTCAGCAAATCGCCGGCAATGAGCGCCCGGATGATCTGAAGAAAAAAGCGGGGCGAAAAGCTCATTCCCGTGCCGAACCCGGCAGCCTGCTTCAACCCTCCCTGCTGCTGAAACAGAAGGACGCGAAAGCCGTCGAACCCGGAGTCGCGGAGCGCCTTGCGATACTCGGTGGCATACGTCCCGAAGCGGCAGGGGCCGCAGGCACCGGCGGTAAGAAAGACGTAACGCCGGATGATTTCCTCCACGGGCATTCCCGCGTCGCGCAGGCCTGTCAGTTTCTGAAGCAAACTACCCACAGTGAAATAGGTCGGATTGCATTGCCCGCGATTCCCGAATTCTTTCCCCAGGTGCATGGCATCATTGTCAGGACAGGGTAGCGTTTCGATCGTATAACCAATGCCCTCCAGAGCGGCCTGTATCATCACGTCCTGCGCCACCGTTAGCCCGCCAAGAAGAATCGTCGTCGACTCACGCTCGGCCGCCAGAAAGCGGGGATCACTTCGGTCTCTCCATTGCTCAATATTCTTCACCGGCAGCTCGAGCCGCCGCCGCTCTTGTTCTTCGAAAACTTTCAGACGCCTTTCGATATCCCGGTCACTCCCGGACACAGGAGGCACATCCGGATTCTCCTCTGCGGAATTCACAACGTCCGGTGCTGACCCGCCATTCTTACTGCCTGGTGTCATCGACTATTCCGTAGCGACGGCAGTTGGTTCATGTGATGATACTGACTCCGGATGAAATTGATCCGTGTTCAGACACCCCTGGTTGGTGCAAAAACCGGACGACGCGCACCCGCAGCAGGTCCCGGCGGAAAGCGTCATCCGTATCCCTCTGGCGGAAGCCGGACCCGCAGCCCGGCTCGCCGGGAAATCCCTGTTCAGGGTCGTCACTGTGGGATCATGGCGGGAGGTCAGGTAGTAAGAGGCGGCACCGGTTTCGGCCAGCAATTCGCCGCGTTTGCTTTCGATGCATTCCTGCAGGATTTTCATCCGACGGGCCCGGTCCTCCAGTTGTTCCTGGTAACGCTGCAACGTGTAGGCAAAGGTTCGAACACGGATTTTCTGCGAACCGGCCGGTTTGTTTGCGTCCAGATCGTGCATCGCCATGCAGGGAGTTTCCCCGGCCTTCATGATCTGATCGATCAGCCCGTAGATCGGTGCATCGTAGCCACACTTGAAGCTCGACAAATCGAGAACCGCGACGTGCGGATGACGTGCGGCAAACTTCGCGGCCCAGACTTTCTGAGCGCTGTTAGTCGAGTAGTTTTCCGGCCAGACATCCCGAATATCAAAGGTGCTCTCGATTAATCCTGCCTCGATATCGGCTTGGAACCACCGTGCCAGCCACTTCTCGTCTTTTGGAATCGAGCGCATGGTGATGACCGGATAACCGAGCGCCTGCAATTCGTCCAGAAGCCCATGATTCAAACCCGGATCGGCATGATAAGGTCGCCCCAGCACGAGAATGGCAATTCGATTTTCGGCCTCAACCTGTTCGAGGACTTCCCGTCCCCGCTGCTGCATTTCGGCATCGAACTTGCCGAGCGCGGCCCAACCCTGATCGACCGCAAAATCGCTTTCATCCTCTGTGATCTGCAGCCGCTCCCCCCACATCTCAAACATCTGCCGCTTGAAATAGTGCGGCTCCTCCAGCGTCACGACACCATCCACATATTCAATGCCCGCCCGTTCAAAGAAAGGGATCTCCCGGTTGAAGGCCGCCTTCATCACGTTCGGGGTGCCGGCCACGATGGGGCACGAGGTCGAATCGAGGGCGTGCTCGATGAAGGTGGGGAGACAGGTGACAGAGGGGAAAAAGAGGTAGTGGAGGGGATCGCTCCCCGGCTTATGGGTTTCAAAGAGGAGATGGTGAAGGTGAGCCTGAACCACTTTTGAGGGGAAACAGGTATCGACCGATCCATAGCGCGCGCCGGCTGAGTAGAGCTTCTCCGAGGTGGTCGGGGAAAAGATAATGTTTTGCCGCGGAACTCCGAGAGTTTCAAAATACGCTCGAAAGAGTGGCGCCGTGGAATAAAGGCTGAGAACGCGGGGGATTCCGATTCGCACCCGGCGACGTACGGTTTCCGCGCTCTTGCCGGAGCGGTGAAAACGGCGGAGCACTTCACGTTCCCTCCGTCGGCCGGTCCAGCGACGGGAGTCGATCACCTCGGATATCTCCGCTCCGGCCTCCGGAAGCGCCGCCGGCTCGACGGACGACTGGAAGCATATGCGGCTTTCCTGATCCAGCAGGTTCGCAAAATCGAGATCGAGTTGCTTCCGTCGGCTGACCAGCGTCCGGAGTGAGTCAGCCGATTCGACCGTTCCCTTCTCACAGGAAAACCCGGCAATGCAACGGGTCGTCCGGCCGTCCGGCGTTGTCGTATCGATAAAGGTGCGAGCGCACCGGTTAGAGCAGAAATGGCATTGCGTCGAGTCGTCATTATGCGTCGTGTATTCCAAACGCATGGCATAATCGAGCCCGACAAATGATGATGAACCGCGGCGCTTGACG
Organism: Verrucomicrobiales bacterium; assembly: GCA_017991025.1. Classification (GTDB taxonomy): domain Bacteria; phylum Verrucomicrobiota; class Verrucomicrobiia; order Verrucomicrobiales; family DEV007; genus Arctic95D-9. The sequence continues at coordinate 627 of JAGNMT010000299.1, read as the reverse complement.
ACACGCCAGGCTTCAATGGCCGCACCGACCGCTCCGGCTTCGCCGCAATGGGGATGCACATGAACTTCAGCGCCGGGCACCCGGCTGCGGATGTAGTCGACCTGCGCCTTGACGGCGGCGAGGTTGTATTGAGTGCCCCCCTGCAGGACAAAGCGCCGTCCGAGTTCCGCCATTCGCGGGATCTGCACCACATACTGCCAGATATTTTTCGGAAGTACCATTGCCAGACCAGCCAGCAGTTCCTCTTTCGAAAAGCCGTCCTTCTGAAAATTCACCCGATCCGCATCAAGAAAGACGGCACAGCCATAGCTGAAAATGGGAGTGCGCAGGGCTTTGAAGGCGATTCCGGCATAGTCAGCGATCGGGATACCGAACTGAGCGGCCATGGCTTGCAACAACATGCCGTTACCGGCGGAACACTGATTGGAAAGCCGGAAATCGCGGATGTTTCCGTGCTGCATGAACAACACTTTGATGTCCTGCCCTCCGATATCACAAATAACATCAACCTCGCCGAAGACATCCACCGCACTGATCATATGGGCGACCGTTTCCACAATATTGACGTCAGCATCAACAGCCTTACCGATCACATCCGCCGCGTATCCGGTGACTCCGAATCCGGCG
>JAGNMT010000298.1 GCA_017991025.1 Verrucomicrobiales bacterium | reverse complement strand
TCCTCGCCTGGACGGCCCTGTCCCAAATGTATGTCCAGGACAAGCAAATCGGCGAAGCCGAAGATGCGAAAGGGAAAGCGAGGATTCTCTCCCTGGGGGGGAAGATCGTGAGGGAACCGTGAGCTTCCCGGGACGGCGGGACTGAGGTTTCCGGGAGGGTTCTCTGTTTAAGACTGAGAGGTTTTCTCATCTTTGACCTTCGTTCTGGAGAGCCCCGGGTCCGGTTCGCAGGGAAGTGTCTAATTCCCGCTGACGCCTGTGTTCAGGCTTCCAAATTCCTCAAATCAAGGGGGTTAGGCGTGGAGAGGAATCTTTCCGACATTTCTTAAAGTCCTGTTGTGATAGGCGTTGCAGAGCAATTTTCATCAAAAATCGAAAATTTTTCAGTTTTGGCACGGGGGGTGCTTTTTGGGAAAAGAACATGTTAACAAGCGATTCGTTTTGAGCCGCTTGTGAGCCAACCAAAAAAACTATGAGATATACATTCAACCTGAAATCCTTGTTATTGGCCGTCCTCATGGCGGTGCCGCTGCTGTCGAGTAATCTTAGGGCCGAGGAAGCCCCTGCCCCGCCGCCAACGGCGGAGGAACTCGCCGCGCGAGTGGCGGATCTTGAGCAGTACTTCAACAACCTGGCTCCTTCCGCGGAGGGCAAGCTTAATGGCCTTGCCGGCCCGGGGCACAACGCCTTCCTGCTGACCTGTGCCGCTCTGGTTCTGTTCATGACCCTCCCGGGCCTGGCCCTGTTTTATGGTGGTCTTGTTCGTTCCAAGAACGTTCTCAGCGTTCTCGCCCAGTGTTTGGCTATCGCGGGGGTTGTCACCATTCTCTGGTATTTTGTGGGATTCACTCTCGTTTTCGGTGAGCACCCCGCAGAAGGCGCACCCGGTTGGGCACCCTATCTGGGGAGCCTGAAGTATGCCTTCCTCAATGGAGTCGGTGGCGCACCGAACGGAAACTACACAGGGTGGCCCTCCTTCAGCACCTTCTCGATGTATCAGTTGATGTTCGCGATCATCACCCCGGCGCTTATCCTCGGGGCGGTTGCCGAGCGCATGAAGTTCAGCGCGGTGATTCTTTTTGTCACCCTTTGGATGTTCATGGTCTATTTCCCCCTCGCTCACATGGTATGGGGTTTTGACGGTCTCATGAACGGTGTCTGGAACGGTGCCGCGGCGATTCCTGCGATCGATTTCGCCGGTGGAACCGTGGTGCACATGAGCTCAGGCTGGAGTGCTCTCGTCCTTTGTATGATGCTCGGAAAGCGGGCTGGATTCGGCAAAGAGAAGATGTCACCCCACTCCATGGTGCTGGTCATGGTCGGCACGGGGATGCTCTGGGTTGGCTGGTATGGATTCAACGCCGGTTCCGCACTTGCTGCGGACGGGCTTGCCTCACAGGCATTCATGACCACCACGCTCGCTGCCGCCACTGCCACATTCGTGTGGGGACTGATCGAGAAACTTCACAAAGGCAAGCCCTCGGTGCTCGGTTTTTGTTCAGGTGCTGTTTCCGGCCTCGTTGTGATCACTCCTGCGGCTGGTTTTGTTAGCGCCAATGGCGCGATGATCATCGGTATTCTTGCTGCCGTTGTCCCTTACTTCGCGGTGATGTTCCTGAAAGCGAAGCTCGGATATGACGATGCGCTTGATACCTTCGGCATTCACGGGGTGGGTGGAACGCTCGGAGCGCTCCTCACCGGTGTCCTCGCTTCCAGCTCGGTTAACGCCAACCTTGTCAGTGAAGGCTACGCGGTGCCGAACGGCCTTGCGAAGCTGGTGACCGAGGGTGGACTGTTGGGTGCTCAGCTCAAGGCGGTTCTTCTGACTATCGTCCTTTCCGTGGTAGCGACCTTCGTGATCACGATGATCGTCAAACTTGTCGTAGGTCTGCGGCCGACTCCTGAAGACGAATCGGTGGGGCTCGATCTCTCCGATCACGGTGAGGTTGGCTACGAGCATTGAGCGATTACGCTTCGTAAATCCAATTAAACAAGAAGGGCCGGAGTTCGAAAGAGCTCCGGTCTTTTTCTTGGTTCTCCGGATCGCCAGAGCCAATTGTGACAGGATTCCCCGGGTGGAATGAATCCTGCCTTTTTGAGGAAAAGAGCTGAAATGACGATCTAAACTCGACAGTCGGGAGCTCAAAACCTATAATGGAGCCGTGCAAGAGTACGCCTATATCCACGACGAGGACGATATCCCGCCACCTTTATTGGAGGTGCCGTTCCTCGAAGCCTTTTCTAAAGAGCACCTCGATCAGGTGCTTCATGCTTCCGCTTTTATCGAATACGATCCCGGAGATGTCATTATCGCCGAGGGTGACGAGGCCTCGCGGATTTTCATCTTGTTGGCGGGATCGGTTGCTGTCGTCAAAGGCGGCAGGCAAATTGTGACGATGGATCAGTCGGGCGACATCTTTGGTGAGCTGGCGGCGCTGGAAGATGAGGTTCGATCGGCCTCGGTCGTCGCGGTGAAGGAATCGTTCTGCCTCGCAGTCGACCAGAAGTTTCTGCAGCACATCCTTCCGCGGGAGGATAATGCTCCCTTTTACGCCTGCCTCTTTGAGTTCATTGCGAAGCTCACGACCAAACGGCTCAAGGCGACTTCGGAATACCTCACCAAGGTCGATCTTGAACTCCGTGAGTTAAAGGCGACCCTGGCGGGGAGGGCATAACGAAAGTGTTGTCAATTTCCCCCTGACGGGAAAAGGTTCACTTGGCTTTTGCTTTCCCCCCGCCCTTTTTTTCGCCCTTGGCTTTCGCTTTCGCGGGCCCCTGCTTCAGGAGAGAATCGGGAGGGTCCACCTCGGGCACTTTCAAATCGGTGCGAAGACGGGTGAGCTCGGCGTGAAGGTCCGCCTGCACCTTTGCGTAATCGGAATTGCCGTAAACGTTGGTCATTTCGTTAGGGTCGCTTTCACGGTCCATGAGTGTCCAGTAATTCGTTCCGGGTTCGTAAAAGTGGAAGAGTTTGTAGCGATCTGTAACGACACCGTAATGTTTTCGAACGCTGTGCGGGCCGGGAAATTCGTAGTAATGGTAGTAAAAGCTGGTGCGCCAGCCGGTCGGGTTTTCACCCTTGAAGAACGGCATGAGGCTGCGGCCCTGCATATCGGCGGGCACGGGTTGACCGGCAACTTCAAGGAAGGTTTCGGGGAAATCGAGGATCGAGACGAGGGCGGGACTGCGGCTCCCGGGCTTGATGACATTCGGCCAGCGGGCCATGAACGGTGTTGTGAGAGATTCCTCATAGATCCAGCGTTTGTCGAACCATCCGTGTTCCCCGAGGTAAAAACCCTGATCAGAAGAGAGAATGACCAGGGTGTTATCGGCGATTCCCTCCTCTTTCAGGTAGTTGAGCATCGCGCCGACGGCCTCATCGACTGCTTTGACGGTCCCGAGGTAGTCGTGCATATAGCGCTGGTAGCGCCAGCGAATGAGCTCCTCCCCGGAAAGAGTGGGGATAATCTGGTTGCGAGGCTCGTAAAAGGCGTTCCAGACGGCGAGCTGTTCGGTATTAAGATAGGGAGGGGCCTCTTCTTTGGAATCACGAGGTGTAAATGTCTTTTTCAGGGTCATGTCCTGTTCCAATTCGGCGATACCGCGTCCGGAATAGTCGTCGAAAAGGGTCTCAGGTTCCGGAAAGACGCGGTCGCCGTTCCAGCCGAGATGACGCAGGGCCGGCGCCCACTCGCGATGAGGCGCCTTGTGCTGGCTCATGAGCATGAAAGGTTTCGATTTGTCGCGATGTTTCAGCCAGTCGATTGAGAACTCACTGATGAGATCGGTGCAGTAACCGGTGTGCTGGACTTTCACGCCATCCTTGATCATCGGAGGATTGTAGTACTGGCCCTGTCCCGGAAGGATGTGCCAATGGTCAAATCCAACCGGATCGCTCACGAGATGCCATTTACCGATGACGGCGGTCTGGTAGCCGCTCGCCTGGAGTAGCTTCGGAAAAGTCTGCTGGGTGCCGTCGAAGGTGCTGTTGTTGTGGTAAAAGCCGTTGAGGTGGCTGTATTTTCCGGTCTGAATGACGGCCCGGCTCGGTCCGCAAATCGAGTTCGGGACGACACAGCGCTCGAAGAGGATGCCCCCGGTGGCGATCCGGTCCATATTCGGGGTATCGAGCAGCTTGAGTTTGTGACCGTAGGCGCTGATGGCCTGAACGGTAAGATCGTCACAGAAAATGAAGACAATATTGGGTTTTGCCGGATCATCCGCATGGAGTGCCCGGGTGCCGGAAATGAGAAATACGATGGCGAGAAGGAGGCGGGCGGATTTCATGGATGATTCGGAACCGAGAACGGCGGCGTCATCAAATTCCCGAAAAGGATTTAAGTCAAGCCTTGCGGCTCAATTGCCCGGGCCCATTCCTCAACGAATGCGGACACTTCGCTTCTTATCCACCTTGAGCACCTGCCCGACCTTCCATTCCGGCTCGGCTTTGGGATCGATGATCTTTTCGCCGTCGAGCTGCACGCTGCCCTGTTGGACGAGGCGGCGAACGTCTGAACTGGAACGGGGACTTTCAAAGATCTTCTCATAGACCTCGCCGACGACGCCGACGAGGTCGCGCCTCTCTCCGATCGTGAAATCGGGTAGTTCGACGGAATCGAGGTCTTTGCGACTGAACATAGCTTCCCAGTTTTCCCGGGCCGCCGCAGCCAGATCGGCGGAATGATAGCGAGCCACGATCGCGGCAGCGAGGGACTTTTTCGACTCCATCGGATGAAGGGTGCCGTCGATCTCCTTCCCCATGAGAAGCAATGAATAGCGGGCCATGAGTTCATCGGAGATGCTCATGAGCTTGCCAAACATCTCGCCTGCCGGTTCTGCGATACCGACATAGTTGTTGAGGCTCTTGCTCATCTTCTGGACTCCGTCGAGACCTTCCAGAATAGGAAGGCACATCACGACCTGCGGTTCCATGCCCTCGGTCTTCTGCATGTCGCGCCCGACGAGAATGTTGAAAAGTTGATCAGTTCCGCCAAGCTCGACATCGGCGCGGACTTCGACCGAGTCCCAGCCTTGCACGATGGGGTATTGAATTTCGTGAAGTCTCACCTCCTGGTCGTTCGCGATGCGGTTCTTGAAATCCTCGCGCTGCAGCATCTGTTGCATCGTGACGCGGGCGTTTAGCTGGATGACATCGGAAAAGGACATCCGATTGAACCACTCACCGTTAAAGACGACTTCGGTCTTCTGCCTGTCAAGAATGCGGAATGCCTGCTCGGTGTAGGTCTCTGCGTTGGATAGAATCGCTTCCCGGGAAAGGGGCGGGCGCGTTTTGGAGCGTCCTGTCGGGTCACCGATCTGGGCGGTGAAGTCGCCGATAATG